>JAYGDG010000019.1:0-5803 GCA_046583015.1 Pirellulaceae bacterium
AGAGCGTAGGATGAAATCGTTGCCGAAGTGAGCAAAAGGAGTGTTTGATGAGAGAGGTGAAGTTACTCTACAGCGGTTTGCTGGCGGTTGCCATGGCGATCAATCTGAGCCTGCCAGTGCAGGCCTTTGAAGCGCCGACCAAGACGCGAACTTTGCCAGCTGCCACGAAACAGAAAGTTGACTTTGTCCGCGATATTCAGCCGCTGTTTCGTAAGAACTGCTATTCCTGTCATGCCGTGGAAACCCAGGAAGCTGGCTTGCGATTGGACCGCAAAAAACTGGCCCAACTGGGAAGTGATCGCGGTCCGGTCATCGTCGCCGGCAAGAGTGCGGAAAGTCGCCTGGTCCAGGTCCTGGTCGGTTTAGACAAAGAGATCGGTGTGATGCCGCCGGACGGGGAAGGGACCCCCTTAACCGATCTGCAGATATCGCTAATTCGAGGTTGGATTGACCAGGGAGCCAACTGGCCGGAGTCGGCCGATGAAGCGGTTGCTGGGAGTAAGCACTGGGCATTTCAGCCAATCCAGCAGCCGAAGGTGCCGCGGGTCAAGAATGTCAGCCAGGTTAATAACCCCATTGATGCATTTGTGCTGGAGAAACTTCAGCGTCGTAATCTGGGACTTTCTCCTCGGGCGGGACGAAGCCAGTTGATCCGACGCGTTTATCTTGATGTTCTTGGGCTGGCACCCGCTCCACAGGAGGTGCTGACGTTTTTAGAGGACGAGCGTGAAGATGCTTACCAGCAACTGCTGCGTCGTGTACTGAACTCACCGCACTATGGCGAACGCTGGGGGCGACACTGGCTGGACTTGGCCCGCTATGCAGACAGTGATGGTTATGAAAAAGATCGTCCGCGTCCTTTTGCCTGGCAATATCGTGACTGGGTAATCCAGGCGCTCAATGCCGACATGCCCTACGATGAGTTTACCATCGCCCAGATCGCCGGAGACATGTTGCCCGAGGCCACGATTGAGCAGCGTGTAGCCAGTGGTTTTCACCGCAATACTTTGCACAACACCGAAGGTGGTACCGACCAGGAAGAGGATCGCGTCAAGAAGACAGTGGATCGTACCAACACCGTAGGTGCCATCTGGCTCGGATTAACCGTTGGTTGCGCTCAGTGTCACAGTCATAAGTATGATCCTATTACGCAGCGTGAGTATTATTCGATGTACGCCTTCTTCAACAATATGGATGAATCGGATATTACCGCGCCGACGTTTACAGAACGCAAGAAATTTATCGTGGCCAAGGCCGCTTTTGAAGAAGAGCAGAAACGGTTGCAGCATGCAATTCACGAGTACGAGAAGACAAGTTTGCCAGCTGCCCAAGAGGCTTGGGCAGTTGAAGCTGCTCGTCAGAAAGCAACCTGGAGACCTTTTCAAGTTGCCCAGGCAACAGCAGTCAAGGGTACCGTGTTGACGGTGCAAGCCGATCAGGCCGTGTTAGCAACGGGTAAGAATGAACAGTCAGATGTCTACACGATCAGTGGAGAATTGACCGCGGGGAAATTGGCGGCAATTCGGCTCGAAGTGTTACCTCACAAGAGCCTGGTCAAGCAGGGACCCGGGCGGGCCAGTAACGGCAATTTTGTTCTTACAACCTTCCGCGCAACACTCACGTTCAGTGGGGACCAGGCGAAACCAGTGCCCGTGAAGTTCGCGCGGGCGCGGGCTGATTTTTCACAGCAGGACTGGGCGGTGGCCCTGGCCATTAACTCCAGTCCAAAAGATGGCTGGGCAGTTAGCCCTCAATTTGGCCAGCGTCACCTGGCTGCCTTTGAATTAGAGACAGCGGTAGAAATACCAGCCGGTACGACGTTGACGATAACCCTCGACCAGGCCTACAACGGATCCGGGACTCACAACCTGGGTTACTTTCGCCTTTCCACAACGGAAACTGACGGCATGGTTCCACTCGATGGATTGCCGGTTCCTGTGAGTGAGGTGCTGGCGGTACCGGCCTCGGAACGGAACGAGCAACAACAGCAGGTGCTAAGCAAATTCTATCGCGATCTTGACCCCCAATGGACTAAGTTGACTGCCGCGCTGGCGGCGTACCAGCAAAAAGCTCCCAAGCAGAGTGGCAATAAGGCTCAGGCGGTTGTGGAAAGGTCGCAATCGCGCACGGCCAATATCCATGTGCGAGGAAGTTTTTTGGATAAGGGTGCTGTTGTTCAAGCCGATACACTGGCCGTGTTACCCACGCTTGAATCAAAAGCAGAACGACCGAATCGCCTGGATTTTGCTAACTGGCTCGTGTCAGGCGAGCATCCTCTGACAGCTCGAGTGGTCGTCAATCGTATCTGGCGTGGCTATTTCGGCAATGGCCTGGTAGCCACGACGGATGATTTTGGGTCTCAGGGTGAATTGCCGTCCCACCCGGAATTGCTGGACTTTCTGGCCCTGGAACTACAGCAGAACCAGTGGAGCTTAAAGCACTTGCACCGGCTGATCATGACGTCTGCCACGTATCAACAATCCGCAACCGTACGACCCGAACTGCAAGAACACGATCCGGAGAACAGGTTGCTGGGCAGGCAGTCTCGCCATCGAGTGGAAGCGGAAATTGTTCGGGATCTGGCTTTGTCCGTGAGTGGCTTGCTGGATCGTCGTGTTGGTGGACCGAGTGTTCGTCCTCCCCAACCGACGGAGTATTCAAGCTTAACCTACGCGAATAGTGCCAAGTGGCAGACCAGCAAGGGAGGAGATCAATACCGGCGTGGCATGTACACGTTTTTCCAGCGGACCTCCCCGTATCCAATGCTCATGATATTCGATGCGCCGGATTCCAACGAGTGTGCTGCACAGCGCAGTAGCAGCAATACGCCAATGCAAGCTTTAACGATTTGGAATGACCTGGTCTTTTTTGAGTGTGCGCAGTATTTGGGACTGCGGATTGTAAGTGGGTCAGCGCCCAAAGCCGATTCGATGGAAAAAGTTCGGCAGCGTATCCGCCATGCCTTTTTGTTGTGCCTGGCACGTTATCCGACGGATGAAGAACTGACGACCGTGGATGCCTTCTATCGCTCGCAGTTGAAATTGTGCCGGGCGGACACGGTCGGACGGGACAAGATTCTTGGCCCTCTGAAACCCTCGGCGGAAGTGACTGCCGATGAACTGGCTGCCTGGATCCTGGTTGGCCGCGCACTGATTAACTTAGACGAGTTTATTTCTCGAGAGTAAAACCCCTAGCGAGGAACTGTTTACTATGTCGCCATTACGTCGGTTTCCTGATTCCGCCGCGAACGAGTTTTCGCGTGACCATCTAACGCAGATGATGCGACGACAGTTCCTGACCTCATCTGCGTCTGGCCTGGGTGGCTTGGGGTTATTGTCTGTGCTGGCGCAAGATGGTGCTGCTGCCGAAAAGAGAGCCAGCCTGGATAGTAATCCGCTCTTGCCGAAGAGTCCCCATTTTGCCCCCCGCGCCAAGGCCTGCATCTTTATTTTCCTGGCCGGGGCACCGAGTCACGTAGACCTCTATGACCCGAAACCGATATTGCAAGAACGCAACGGGCAACAACTGCCCAAGTCGTTGACCGAGAAAGTGCGGTTTGCGTTCATCAAGAAAGAATCGGCCATCCTGATGGGCAGTCGCCGTAAGTTCACGCCCCACGGCGACTGTGCCATGGAGCTCTCTGATTTGTTGCCACATGTTGGCTCTTGCGCAAATGATATTGCCCTGGTCCGATCGATGCACACCGATGCTTTTAACCATCACCCGGCGCAACTGATGATGACAACCGGTGTGCCCCGTTTCGGGCGCCCCAGCCTCGGTTCATGGTTGACTTACGGTTTGGGGAGCGAGTCAGAAAATCTGCCCGGTTACGTTGTCCTGACCGCTGGACGAGGTAGCAGCGGAGGGGTGTCAAATTGGACCAGCGGTTTTCTTCCTTCCACTTACGAAGGAGTTTTGTTCCGTAGCGAGGGCGAGCCGATTTTGAATTTGAACACGCCAGCAGGTGTGACCCGGCAGATGCAGCAGGCGGGTTTGGAAACGATCAACGCACTCAACAAGAAGCGTTTTCGACAATTAGGGGACACGGAAATCAACAGTCGGATCAGTTCTTATGAACTCGCTTTCCGAATGCAGGCTTCGGCCCCGGAACTGATCGATCTTAGCAGCGAAAGCAAGGAAACTCTCGACCAGTATGGGGCGAATCGTGCAGAACCGAAAAAGAACAGCTTCCGTGGTGGAGGTCCCAACGTCTACCGCCAGTTTGGTACCAATTGCCTGTTGGCCCGTCGACTGGTGGAGCGGGGTGTACGCTGTGTCACCGTGATGCACGCCTCCTGGGACCATCACAGTAATTTAGACGAGGAAATTACTTACAACGCAACGATGCTTGACCAGCCAGCCGCAGCCCTCGTCAAGGACCTAAAACAACGTGGCATGCTCGACGAAACACTCGTCATTTGTGCTGGTGAGTTTGGTCGGACTCCGCTGGCAGAAAACCGGGGAGGCAATAAGCAAAACACCGGACGGGATCATCATCCCTATGGTTTCAGCTTGTGGATGGCTGGCGGAGGAATCCGTGGCGGACAGGTGGTGGGCAAAACGGATGATATCGGCTGGGCACCGGTGGAAGATGCTGTTCACATCAACGACCTGCATGCCACGATTTTGCATCTGTTCGGGTTCGATCACCATCGACTGGTGCATCCATTCAAAGGTCTCAGTGTGCGACTGACAGACCAGGGTGGCAAAGTCGTCAACAAACTGTTGGCTTAAGGACAGGCATTAGTTGAGTGGTGGAGAGACCGTAAGAAAGTGCTGATAAACTTCCCGGGCGAGAACTTCATCTTGCTCCAGGGGCAGGAAAACACCACGCAATATTCTTCGCAAGATGACCCCTTTCTCCAGGTGATCATCAGGCATTTGCAGACCCCAGCGGACGATCTCAGTGGCTGAATTCGGCTCCGGCAAAAAAACCTGCAGCCAGGATGCCTGGCAATGCACCATTTCCAGGTAACTTAAGTTTTGCTCGGGAAAACGACAGAGAAGCATCCTGAAGCGGTCTTCATCCAGTGTCGGATCCTGTTGGTGGTCGTCGCCCTGGCGACTGACAGGATTCCATGCTAGTGAATCGCCGTCGCCGGGACTGAGAATTAGCCGCTCTGGAATTTCTGAAGTCGTTCTCCATTCGGGAAGTTGTGTTAGCAACGGTGCTTCGAACGAGACAATGAGTTCTAGTCCACCCAGCCAAAGTTCTGGCCGAGGGTCGAGACAACGCCACTGGATTTGAGCATGACAGTCGGTCTTGAGAACGTCACCGTAATTAGCGACGAGACAGTTATCTCGGGCGTAATGGTTACTGATTTGGCTGACGTCGACCAGCTGTTGTGCCAGGGAAACCCCCAGCAACTGAACGGAAGGTAATGGTTGTTCGGAGAAGCAGAGGTCCTTTAAGCCCGCTGCGGGAACGGCTAGATCGAGTGTTCCAGAGAAGTTGATCGTTTGTAGTTGGGCGTGCTGCCCATGGATCGTCCACATGCGACAATTAACGTGATCAGCAGCTGAAAAAAAACCCCGCCGTTCGCAACAAGGCGAGACGGCGGGGCCGGAACAGAGAAGAGGCCACCTTTGCAGATCGGCGAATGTAAACAACCTCCGATGCATGCAAAGGTATAACAGTGATGATACCAAGATTGAGGCCCATGTCCAATAGATTGCCCCTAAAAATGCCTCCCATTGGGCCCTCTCAAGGAGTCGTTTGGAGAGACGATTGATCGGCCCGAAATCCCTTACTCAACAGAACTTCTGCATATCCAGTTCCACTGCCGCGCGTTAAACTGAGAGG
>JAYGDG010000065.1:0-3843 GCA_046583015.1 Pirellulaceae bacterium
ATGGGTATCAAATCCACCCCGGTTCACCTGGACGAAACGAACCCCGGTTTCCACCAGTCGCCGGGCCAGCAGGGCACCGCGGCCAAAGTTCGTATCACCATAGCGCTCGATCGTAGCTGGCTTCACTTTGTCCAGGGCAAATGCTTCCAGGGCAGGACTGCGCATCAGCCGAACCGCGTCGTTGATAGACGTCTGGGTTGCTGCCAGCCGCGGGTCCTTAGTACGGCCCCTAAAGCCCTTGTTGAATTTTGCCAGTTCCTCCAGCCGACGGTCTCCGCGGACCTTGACGATCCCTTCCGGGAAGGCCAGGTAAGGATCCTTTTCTCCGGGCGCGGCAATGTAGTACGCTTCGCATTTCTGACCGAGATAGCTCGCTCGCGGAGCCTGCCCACTAATCGTCACGTAAGGAGGTAAATCGCTGTGGTTTTCCAACTCGTGAACCACCACTGAACCAACACCCGGGTGCCGTAAGTTGGAACCGGGCAGGTAACTGGTCTGCAGGTTGTAGGTTGCCCGACCGTGAGCACCCTGGGTGCCGGCAATAGAACGGATCAGGGCCGCATGATGCATCTGCTTGGCCAGTTGTGGAAAGATCTCGGAAATCTGGATGCCAGGAACCGACGTTGAGATGGGATTAAATTCCCCCTGGGTTGGACGCCCGGGCTTGGGATCCCAGGTGTCGATGTGGGACATTCCGCCACCGTTCCAGAACAAGATTACGTGTTCGGCCCTGGCCGCATGATCCTTGCCAGCATAGGCCAGCAGGTCTCGAATACTCAGGCCCAGCAACGATGCCCCCGTTGCACCCATCATGGTACGCCGACTTAGCTTGTATTCCTTACATCCCATGGGTTCATTTCTCCTCATTCACGTTAATATTGTGATCGTTGAAAAAAGTTTCGATTAAAAATTCTCCGGTAATCAAGGCAGGAAGCGGAATTCATTGCTATTAAGCAGGATCCAGCGCAAGTCAGCCATGCCATCGGCCGGGCCCTCGGCCTGTTGTAAAAGACCCATCGCATTCGTCAATTCCTCCGCAGTTGGTTCACGCGTCAGAATCTCACGATAGGCAAATTTAACTGCTTTATCGAGTTGTGGTTTTTTACCCGCCAGGTACTTGTGAATCGGTTCCAAGTCTCCCACCCGTGATGCTTCATGCGTCAGGCGACCATTGAGCATCATCAACGCCTGCCGCATCGAGGGCGTTTGGTTGCGAGCTTCCCCAAGGTCATTACGCGACGTCTGTCCAAACACGCGGATAAAGTGTCCGATCGGCGCGGGGCTGGCCATTCGCAACGAGGAATTAAAACGCGGGTTGTCGTCAATCGTTCGCTGCACGATCTTGGTTTCATATTTCATTCCGGGTCGGCTAGTCACTTTCCGCATGGCAGCCATCCGTTCCGCTTGCAACTGTTCGGCGGTCTTAATCTGCATCTTATCTAACTCAACTTCATCTCCTGGGTTCAGCAGGGCAGCGAAATCCAGTTCGATCGCTTCTTCCAGCTTGTAACCAGCGCCGGCAGCACTGCCCCCTGCCTTCAGCATCTTCATTTCAGCATCACCTGCGGCAGCACTGTCTTGAATCAGTGCCTTGGCAACGGTTTCCGGCTGTTCCTCTTCTCCCACCAGGATACGGACTTCCTGCTCGATTATTTTTTCATTTTGCCCGGCAGTATATTTCACATCAAACAGATGTCCCGCAGTAACGATACTGTCGTACAGGGACTCGCTGTACATGCGACGCATGGGAGTTGCCAGGAACGATGCTTCTAACTCTTCCTGCATCAGATCGGTAACATCCCGCGGCACTTGCTTTTGCTGGTAGGCATCGGTCTGAATGATCGTCCTGACCAATTGGCGAAAACTGTAACCACTGGCAACAAATTCATTTGCCAGCAAGCCCAGCGTCTCGGGATGGCTGGCCGAATTGTCAGCCCGAAAATCATCAACCGGTTCGACGAATCCTCGTCCGACCAGTTCTTTCCAAACTCGATTTACAAACGACTCCGAAAAATATCGGTTGCGAGGACTCGTAATCAAGGCAGCCAAGTCTTCCCGGTACTCGCTCTGTCGATACAAGCTGCCCTTGATATTAATCTTGTTGATCTCGGCACGGGCCTCTTGCTGACCCAGGTCAGCGGTATCACTGGTAGCCCGTGTCACTTTCTTGTCGGCATCGGCCAGCAACGCATCCAGCGATGGACCCTTGCCCTGCCTGGCTGCTTGCTGAGCCGTCCGCTGCTTTAACAATGTTTCGTAACGGGCAATGAAATCTGGCTTGGCGTTCTTGTCTAACATGCCAAAAGGAAAAGAAGGAACCAGCGCCTTGCGGTCGGCCGCCTCCGCTTCGTCCTCCGGAGGCCACATCACCGTGGTCTGCTGCGCTTCGGATGTGTAAACGGCCCGCGTGAAATTGCTCTCGTAACGACGGGTCTTGCCAAAATAGGCGGCTACCGAGTAAAAGTCCTTGCGGGTCCATTTGTCAAACGGATGATCATGACACTGCGCACAACCAATCCGAACCCCCAGGAACACCTGCGAAGTGACACTGGCCATGGCCAGTGGATCCGCATTGTCACCAAGAATAAACCCAACCTCGGGCACCCGACCCGCTTTCCCGTTGGTTGAAATCAGGCGGGCTGCCAGCTGGTTGTAAGGAAGGTCATCCTGGATGGCCTTGTGGACAAAAGCAATCAGGGCGGAACCCCCGGTCACGTTGCTGCGCAAACGCAACAGGTCGGCAAAAAAAACCGTCCAGCGATCCGCAAAACGGTCGCTGTCAATCAGCTTATCGACCAGCAGATTTCGTCGCTCTGCCTGTGGCCAGGTCAGGTATTGGTCGATCTCAGCACTCGTTGGAATCCGACCAATCAGATCAACGCTAGCCCGCCGCAAGAAAGCCATGTCGTCGATCTTACCAACGGATTTTAGCGTCACACCATTCTTCTTGTTCTCGCCTGACAAGACTGAATCTAGCGTGTCGGCAGCCAATAATGGAGACGCCAAGAAGACGACCAATAATACGAGAGACGGGATGATTTGCTTCGTCACGAATTCCCTTTCCGTAAACAATTCCTGTGCTGTTCCCTTACAGCAAAACGCACAACCTCGGTAAACAAAAAGAGGCTCCAGCTTGCTTCTTCTTCAAAACGACCCGGTAAGCCATGCTCTTGGGATCAGCATTGACTTTCTTCACTGAGATCACCGTCCAGTCGGGATTCTTGGCCTGCGCTTCGGCAAGTGCCGAAGCAGCGTTTTTGGCAAACACCGTAATGTTCTTCATGCTCAAAGCAGTCTCAGGGCCCGTTACCACCGTTTCACTCGCCGACAACTCCAGCGCAGCGGTCGTCAGAAACGACGAAACAACGAGCAACAAGAAAGCTAAGAACCTCAAGCCCATCACTCCTCTAAACCAAGACCATTGAAGAAGATAACTTAACTCATCAAGGAACGTTAATATTAACTTATATCGGCTCCGAATTCAATAAACACAACTCCCAGGAATCGCTTATAACACTGGGGAAAATAGGGAGTCCAGCACTTCTTCCAGGGACTCCAATGACCCGGAAACACTGACCGTTTCCTCTCGTTGCAGAGAAGAAGAACCGACAGTTGTTGACACCGTCTGCCAAGGGGAACGAGCGGGCAAAGCTGTCAAAAAATCAAGATCTTCGCTAAAAGCCTCCTGCCGGGCCAGGTCAGACACTTCCCTCTCCGATAAGCAGGGGATCGTGGCCGGCTGAACCATAAACAAGGGGCCTGCTTCGCCCTCAGCCTCTGCCTCAGCCTCTGCCTCTTGGGTAAGGTAGTTAAAGATCACCAGCACGTCGACGGCCGTGATGT
>JAYGDG010000113.1:0-1701 GCA_046583015.1 Pirellulaceae bacterium
GCGGGGCGCAGCTACCGGCTGCCGAGCGAGGCCGAATGGGAATATGCCTGCCGCGCGGGAACGACGACCGCTTTTTACTCTACCGACGCACTTTCCTCCCAGCAGGCAAATTTCAATGGGAAGTTCCCATACGGGGGCGCCGAAAAGGGGCCCTACCTGAGGAAGACGGCGAAGGTTGGATCTTACGAGAAGAATGCCTTTGGCCTCTACGATATGCATGGCAACGTGGCGGAATGGTGTGCCGACTTTTACGATCCAGAGTACTTCGACAATAGCCCCGATAAAGACCCGCTGGGGCCGCCGCTTGGCGTGATACCAACAAATTTTGGCGAGCATTTCAGGGTCGTCCGCGGCGGTTGCTGGCTGGATGATGGCCGTGCCTGCCGAAGTGCCTTTCGCTACCGGGCGATGCCGACCACGCAGTACCGGTTGATTGGCTTCCGGGTCGTGTGTGAAAATGCAGAGGATGCAGGTGGACAATGAATGCAAGACATTTACGGATCGCACGATGGATGGGTATCACAGGCGGTGTCGCGCTGCTGCTTGCCGGCTGTGGAACAGAGCCCGTGGCGAAACCTGGTAACGAACTGGCGGTTGTCATGCGAACGCTCACCATCCATGTTGTCAACATGTCTGAGGAGCTGGAGTTGTTGTGAAACGGCTGACCCAACAAGGTCAAAAAAGCCCTGTCAGGGCTTGAGGGTGTCGAGTCGGTCGAAGACGAGTGGGACCGTGATCCGGATGCGATCGATCTGGAGGATCTGTTGTTCGTGACCTACGACGCAAATACAATTGATCAAGAACATTTGCTTGAGGCGATAGAGGAAGAGGGATTTGAATCCCAGGTCCGTTAGATCGTCGATGGCCAGAACATGGGAAAATGCCAGTGTCCGAAGAACGCCATGATCCAGTAAGCCCCGCGCCGGATTGCTGAGACAAGACCGGAGCCACGTTGCCGGGTGCAACGTCCGACGGCCAGTCGAAGGGACCGGTGCGTGCTGAGCGAATCGCCAGGATCGGCACGATCGTCTCGGCGATCATGGCGTCCAGCTGCTGCTGGCTGCCGCCGCTACTGATCGTGTTCGGTGTCTCCAGCGCGGGGATGGTGGCGACGCTAGAAGCTTACCGGCCACTGTTGATGGTAGTCACCTTCGGCTTCCTGGGAACCGCCTTTTATTTCACCTACCGACCGAGGGGGATAAAAGCAGGGCAGGAGGATTGTTGCCCACCGGAAGCTGCGGGCGGACGGCGACGGTTTAACATGATGACGATGAACAAGGTCATGCTCTGGGCCGTGACCGCCATGGCAATCGTGTTCCTGTTCTTTCCACAATTCGTGACCGGGCTGCTGGCACCCGACAACGGCACGATCACTCCGGATATGAACCGCGTCGCCCTCACCGTGGAGGGCATGACGTGCCCTGGCTGAGAGGTCACGGCCGCCAGGGCCTTACGTTCAGCACCGGGTGTGCTGGCAGTCGAAGTTGATTATCCATCGGGAGAGGCAGCGATTGGTGTCGAGGCCGGCAGACCGGTACCGAAAGAGGAAATCCGCGCCGCACTCAAATCGATCGGTTACCACGGTGAGTTTGTCGAGCCCACCCCGCAGTAATAAAACGTCGCGAATGAGAAGTCATCGTTCGATCCGGTAAACAACAACTCTTGTTCTGGGCGATGGTGCTGCTGCTTGCCGGGCAGTCT
>JAYGDG010000183.1:0-2868 GCA_046583015.1 Pirellulaceae bacterium
CGGCAAGCTGGTTGGACAGACCGGTTCTCTTATGGGGGAAAACGGGACAGCCAATTGGAATCGCTTGCGCGTTTACCGGGTTCCGGCAAGCCTGATTCGCTGGGGAAAAGAGAATGTCATCGCCGTGCGTGTCCATGATGCGCGCGCCCGTGGCGGACTCTATCGAGGTCCCTATCGCCTGAAAATATCGAATTGGACCGACCTGGTTCAACTCCGTTTGGGGCTTGGGCGGGGTGACGGGATCTTCCCGGCGGGCAAAGCGATGGAATTCACGGTGAACCTGGAAAACCATTCTCCCCAGGCGATTTCCGGGCGACTGAACTGGACGATTCAAACGGACGAAAAGACCGATGTTCACCATGAATCAACAAGCGTGACGCTAGTATCGGGTACGCCACAACGTGTCCGATGCAGGTTTTTACCCGCGCACCCCGGTTTCTACTTTGCGAGTTGTTCGTTTGTTGGTGCAGATGGTGAGGTCTCTCAGCGCATGCAACTTGGCTACGCTCCGGAAAAAATTGTCTCGCCGTTGTCCAGGGAGCCGGACTTCCTCGACTTCTGGAAACAGTCACGCGAAGCCTTAAAGCGAGTTGAGCCACGGTTCGAAGTCATTGCGCAACCTCAAGCGGGCAACCCGCAGATCAATGTTTACGAAGTCAGGATGCGCAGTCTGGGTAATGTCCGCGTCGCAGGCTGGTACGAGGTGCCGAAGAAACCGGGCCGCTACCCGGCCGTTTTGCGGCTGCCCGGTTATGGTCAGAACATGAGACCGATCGGGCGTTGCCAGGACATGGTTGTTTTTTCGTTCAATGTCCGTGGTCATGGCAATAGCCAGCAGGATGTTAACGGAAAGCCGCAGAATTACTGGATACGTGGATTAGATGACAAGCAGGACTATTATTACCGGGGTGCCTACCTGGACTGCTTGCGAGCTGTCGACTTCCTGGTCTCCCGTAAAGAAGTTGATTCAAAACGTATTGCGGTTATCGGTGGGAGCCAGGGGGGTGGTTTTAGCTTTGCGACCGCGGCACTCGATTCTCGGATCGCCCTTTGTGCCCCCGATATTCCCTTCATGGCTGATTTTGTCAGGTACTTTCAGACCAGCGACTGGCCAGAAATGGATCAGTGGATTATCGCGGCAGAGAAACGAACCTGGCCACGGACGTTACGCACACTCAGCTATTTCGATACCATGAACCTGGCCCCGCTAATTCGTTGCCCCGTGTTTATGGGGGTGGGACTGCAAGATCCGATTTGTCCACCGGCGACCAACTTTACGCTCTACAACCGGGTTCCCGGAAAGAAAGAGTATCGCGTTTACCCGTTTGCCGGGCACCGTGTCGGGCCGCAACACCCTGACCTGGTTTTTGCCTGGATCCGAAAGCATTTTGGCCTCTAGTCACGACCGTTAGGGAAGAAAAGGAGAACGCTTTGATGAGAGTTTTGTGGATGGTCCTGATCGTCACGCTGCTGGCCCCACTTGGCCAGGCTGCTGAACCTAATATTCTCTTTATCTTTGCGGATGACCAGTCCTATGACACGCTGGGACCTTATGATGATCCGCTAGTTCAGACGCCCCACTTGGACCAGCTGGCGCGTCACGGAATGCAGTTCACCCATTGTTACAACATGGGTTCCTGGACGGGAGCAGTTTGCGTTGCTTCGCGAACTATGCTCAACACAGGCAGTACCTTGTGGCGGGCACTCAAGAAAGATGGCCAACTGCGGATGTTGCGCAGAAAGAACAGCCAGTCCGACCCGTCCCAACTCAAGACCATGTGGGGGCCACGGATGAGGCAGTTGGGCTACGAGACCTATTTTACTGGCAAATGGCATGTGCAGGCGGATACGGAAAAACTCTTTAACCATGTCAAACGTGAACGGCCCGGCATGCCGCCCGATACCCGCAAACCACCGTTTCATGAAGAAGGGTATCACCGGCCAGTGAAAGGTCAGCCTGCCAAGTGGAGTCCCTACGACAAGAAGTTTAGCGGTTTTTGGGAAGGGGGGCGTCACTGGTCCGAAGTGCTGGCGGATGATGCCATTGGCTTCCTGAAAGATGCCGGGGAAAAGGCTCGTCAGCCTGAGGCCAAACCGTTCTTCATGTACCTGGCTTTCAATGCGCCACACGATCCGCGGCAGAGTCCCAAGGAATTCGTCGACAAATATCCACTGGACAAGATTAAGCTGCCCGCACCATTTTATGCCCGTCATCCTCATGACACGGCTGGGCTCACACCAACCCGCAGAGATGAAAGCCTGGCCCCCTATCCTCGTACCGAGTACGCGGTCAAGGTGAATCGGCAGGAATACTACGCCATCATTACCCACCTGGATGAACAGATTGGACGCATCCTCTCGGAACTAAAGAAACAAGGCTTAGATAGGAACACCTGGATCATCTACACCGCCGATCATGGTCTCTCCTGTGGTCATCATGGGTTGATGGGGAAGCAGAACATGTATGACCATTCGCTGCGTGCCCCGTTCATCATCGTGGGACCGGCAGTCAAGCCGAACAGTCGTAGCAGCGAGCCGATTTACGTCCAGGATGTGATGGCCACTTGCCTGGACCTGGCAGGTGACGAAAAGCGCGAGGGAATCGAATTTCAATCGCTGTTGCCGATCCTGGGAGGGAAGAAATCCCGCTATGACTCAATCTACGGCGCCTTCATGGATACGCAGCGGATGGTTCGCCACGATGGCTGGAAGCTGATCCTTTACCCGCAGCTGAAAGTTAAACTACTTTACAATCTTCACGAAGATCCCCAGGAACTCAATAACCTGGCCGCTGATGCGGGCCAGTTGCCCCGCATGCGCACGTTGTTTGGCCGACTGCAAGCGTTGCAGAAAGAGCATGATGACCAG
>JAYGDG010000273.1:0-1508 GCA_046583015.1 Pirellulaceae bacterium
GGAAAGGCCGGCATCCGATCCTTGATCCAGGGTCGCGATTTGTAAGGAAGTTTCCCCGCGAGTAATCGCTCCGTCCAGGAAGGGCGCAGCTTCTCGCCAGCCCAGGTCAGCTGCGGCAATACCTTGCCGACTTTGCCCCCACCTTCTTCGGCCAACACGATCAAACGCTTCGAGCGTTGGCCGTCACGATCGTGACAACTGGCACACTGCAAGCGTTCGAAAAATCGCCCAGACGTCTCTGCCGGGCTCGATTGCTGAAGACTCGCCAGATCCCGCTGCAAGAAACTGTGCAAAGAACGCTGCTGAGCCTCACTAAAACCAAAGGCCGGAACCCCCGCTTTACGCCTGCTACCCTTGCTCGCCAGGCAACCAGATCGCTCGACCGCCTCAGCCCATTTTAATTGAGCTGGCTTGGTGGCCTGCTGCCCTCCAATGCGATGACACTGCAGGCAGGCTTTCTGGGTAAACAACTTCTCACCACGCGCAGCACTGCCAGTGGCAGACTGGCCAGCAATCTTGCCAGGTGACTTGGACCGTACAAACTGAGCCAGTGCTACCGATTCGTCAGCCGACAGATGAAAATTGGGCATCCTGGTCGCTTCGAAGTGAGCCGACGGTTTCAGCAGAAATTGGACCATCGCACCAGAGCGATACTTGGCATTAGCATGGTGTAATGATAGTCGGTCGAATTCATCCTTCTTACCGGGCGCCCCAAAGTGATGGCAGTTGATACAGCCCAACGTCTCGAACAACAGCTGTCCAGTTGCTAACGCTGAAGCGGGAGCTTCCGCAGGTTCAGCCGGCCTTTTCTCAGCACGCTGTTGCAACAGGTATGCGGCCAAGTCGGCTGACTCGCGTTGCCCCGTTTGTCCAGCGGAGAGCAGTTCTGGCATGTGAGCGCCCGGTCGTAACAACTGGGGATCCAGCAACCACTGCTGAAGCCAGCTTGCTTGAAGCCGATCGCCGGCCGTTGCCAGGTTCGGGGCCGCCAACCCCAGTTCGAACATTCCTCGCTGTCCACCCCCCGTTTGATGACACTTGGCGCAGTGATGATCGGCAAACAAGTTTCTACCTGCCCGCCGCTGATGCGCCGCAACCAAGTCCCTGTCACCACTGTCATGAAAGAAAACATCACCCGGAACCGGTTCCCAGTCAAATTTAAAACCCTTCCACCAAACTCTCAGCTGACCAACACCCTGCACTGGACTCGTGTAATGCAGTCGAACCAGGTTATGCCCTTTGTGCAGCAAAATGGGATCTTCTTTTTGCGAACTCACCTCCTGATCAACGATCAACACATCGTTCACCCATAACTGGGCCTTTCCGGTTCCAGTCACCTTAAAACCATAGAAACCGCTGAGCGGTATCCGAACCGTACCGGTAACTTCCAGGCCAAAAGGCCCGGCTTTCAAGAACGGCGTGGGAGACTGGCTGGTCGATTGATAGAGCGTCATCATTCGCGAGGTGCGGGCATCAATTTTTCCCGTGCGACTGTCAAAGCGAAAAAG
>JAYGDG010000278.1:0-3980 GCA_046583015.1 Pirellulaceae bacterium
CGACGGCCAGGCAACCTACGGCACCAAGTCCGACCTGCAAGTGGCGACGGAAATTGACAGCCCCACCAATCCTCATAATCTTTTTGAACCAGCCGATTACGTCCGGCTGGCGCCCCAGTTGTTTGCGACAGCGCGTGACCAGCTGGGCGATGAAATCGAACTGCTCCATGACATTCATGAAAGGCTCCCTGGCCCCCTGGCCCTGCAACTGGCCAAGGACCTGGAACCGTTCCGCTTGTTCTTCCTGGAAGATCCGCTGCCGCCGGAAGAGATCGACCACTTTCGCCTGCTCCGCCACCACACCCACATCCCGATCGCCATGGGGGAACTGTTCAATAACCCCAACGAGTTCGTCCCCCTGATCAAGGAGCGGCTGATTGACTTTATTCGTATTCACCTTTCCCAGGTGGGTGGCCTGACCAGCAGCTGGAAGATTGCCAACCTGTGTGAATTTTTCGGTGTCCGCACCGCCTGGCATGGCCCCGGAGACACCTCGCCGGTGGGCCACATGGCAAACCTGGCGCTCGACCTGGCCTGCCCAAATTTTGGCATCCAGGAGTACATGTTCATGGATGAAAACACGCAGGCTGTTTTTCCCGGTTGCCCGGAGCTGAGCGACGGCCAGATGTGGCCCAATGACCAGCCTGGACTGGGCATCGACATCGACGAAGAGCAGGCAGCACGCTTTCCCTATCCCGATCATCCTTACCAGGGAGCCTGGCCCGCCATTCGCCGCCGTGACGGCGGCATCGTCAAGCCGTAAAATCAGCCAACAGGAAAAGACTAGGCCAGGCCGTAAAGCCTGACCGCGTTGTCGTGGAGCAGTTTTTTCTGATCGACCAGGCTCCGTTCGGCAATGACCTCCTTGAGAGCATTAACCCACTGCAAGTAGGTAGCCGCGATCCGGCAGACGGGCCAGTCACCTCCAAACACGACCCGGTCCGGCCCAAACTGGTCCAGGCAGTGGTTGATGATGGGTGCCAGGTCCGCGGAGCTCCAACCCTCGGGGGCCCGGGCCACGACCCCGGAGATCTTGCAGATCACGTTCTTGCGCTTGGCCAGCGCCTCGATGCTGCGCCGCCAGGGATCGGCCTCGTGCCAGGGTTCTTCTGCCCCGGCTACTTTCGATTTACTAAACGCCTTGGGATCGGCATTACCACAATGGTCAATGATGAATCGCGTGTCGGGGCACTGGTCGGCCAGCTTGGCCCCGTCACCAAGTTCGGTTGGCCGTATGCAAATATCGTAGCTCTTGCCAAAACGACCAAGTAACTGCATCGATTTGACGAATTGCTTTTCCAGGCACAAGCCCTGCCTGGTTTCCGGCGGATGCAACACCTGCCGGACACCCTTGATGTAAGGATTGTCCTTGTAGCGGGTGATGTAGGCCGCAAAACCGGCCGAGTTCGGTCGTCCGGAAATGACCGCTGCTGCCGTCGGATGATCCGAGTTCTTGGAGAGGCGAATGACGTGCTCGGCTTCTTCCACTTGCTGCTTGGGATCCACGTCAACTTCCATGTAAACCGCTTTAACCACGTTCGAGCCACGGGTTGCTTCCAGGAAATGCTTCGTCGTGTAACTCTTGCGCAGCACGTCCGGAGCATCGCCCAGCCACGGCGGCGTAAACTTCGTGAGATCCCAAAGGTGCTGATGAGTATCGACAATCGGTAAGCGGGCAGGTTTGGCCGAACGTCGACCTCGCCGCTGAAGCGGGCGAACTGCCTGGGCCGAGGTCACTGTTAAGAGTCCGGCTCCGACGCAACCGGTTTGCAGGCCGCGATGGAGAAAATCACGACGGGTGATAGTCATGATGGTAGTTCCTCAAAAAAATAAACAATACAGAAACGAAACACTAATAAGACTTGTCCATCCATCTGTTCTGATTAGACCAGATGAAAAACGCTTGTCACAGTCCCTGCCAGCTTGCTAGACTTAAAACTGCGCTGATCAAGAACCTTTCCCAACGGGCCGAATCATCCATGTCTCCGTACCCGATTCGTCAAATCAAGCAGCTGGAGGCTGCCGCCAGTCGCCACAGCCGTCGCGACGTGTTGCGTTTAGGTTCAGCGGGATTACTGGGCCTCAACCTTCCCCACCTGCTGCAGGCAGAACAGGCCTCGACCGCCCAGGCCATTGCACCCCGGGCGGATGCCTGCATCGTAATCTTTCTCAACGGCGGTCCCAGCCACCTGGACATGTGGGACATGAAGCCGGACGCTCCCGCCGAGACCCGTGGCGAGTTCAATCCAATTGCCACTTCGTTACCGGGAGTTCAATTCAGTGAACATCTGCCCAAGCTGGCCCAGCACATGCATCGCAGTACGGTCATCCGCTCCATGCACCACAGCGTAAACAACTCCCATGCAGCAGCGGTCTACGTGGCACTGACAGGACACGACCGTGGTGAGCAGGGTGGCGGCTTTAAACCGACCGACAATCCACCACCGGGTGCCGTCGCCGCCCACCTGCGACCAACTCCCGTCGACACGGTCCCCTACGTCTCGCTCCCCTACAAAACCAAGGAGGGGGCCAAGGGCCCTCCGCAACCCGGTTTCTACGGTGGTTGGATGGGACAGGGATACGATCCCTTGTGGATCCTCAAGGATCCCAATGCCAAGGATTTTTCGGTACCCGAGTTTTCACTCAACCAGGACATATCGACAGAACGCCTGGAGAAACGGGCGTCGCTACTCTCCCGCTATAACGATCGGCTCAAGAAAAACCTGCCATCGGGCCCCTTTGCCGCCATCGACCGCTTTCAACAACAAGCGTTCGATATCCTCACCTCGCGCACCGTACAATCCGCCTTCCGCATCCAGGAAGAAAAGGACAACACGCGGGAACGTTACGGACGAAATATTTATGGACAGAGTGTGCTGCTGGCACGACGACTGATCGAAGCAGGGACGCGAGTCGTCACCGTCTCCTGGGCACCCGATGCCAATGCCACCTGGGATACCCATGGTGGCAATTTCAAGAAACTGAAAAATACGCTGCTGCCACAATTTGATGCTTCGTGCAGTAGCCTGCTGCAGGATCTTCACGAGCGGGGCATGTTAGAGCGGACGCTCGTTGCCGTGCTGGGAGATTTCGGCCGCACCCCCAAGATCAACAAGAGCGATGGCGGTCGTGACCACTGGAACTTCTGCTACTCCATCATGCTGGCTGGCGGGGGCATTCGTCCCGGCTTTGTCTACGGGGCCAGTGATCGGACCGGGGCCTTTCCCAATGATATGCCAACCACCCCGTCAGATATCATTGCCACCATCTACCGACTGCTGGGAATCGATCACCGTCAGCAATTGAATGATCGCTTCGACCGCCCGCACCAGATCGTCACCAAGGGAAACGTGGTGTCCGACCTGCTGGTCTGAAGCGATCCCGGGCATTACTCTTTCAGCTTGCGCTCGGGCAGCTTGCCATCGGGAAAGTTTTGCTTGTACCAGCGGTCAAGTTCCGCTGACCAGGCAAAGCGACCCAGTTTGGACCGGTCCAGGCCCTGCAAATGCGGCTCGTCTTTTCGCCTGGTCGGGTGGCGATATTTCCAGGGTCGATCGCCGAAAATCTCGGCAACCATTTTCGCCAGTCCCGGATCGTATTTTTTTAGCTCGGCCCTGGTATCGACATGATTGTGATCATGATCGGGAGGACGATTGGTATCGAACCAGCTCTGCACCCCCTCGGCCCAGTACTCGGCATGATTGGAGGAGGCATACTTGGTCTTCCAAAGCCCTTTTTTCATCGCTGCCTCGTAGACAGCCTCCAGGCGTCCGTCAAAGGAGGGATCCACGCGATCGAGCGCCATGTGATGAATGGCATGGGCAAATTCATGGATCAGGATGTTTTCCGTAAAGTAGGGATCTCCCGGCAGCGCTAACAGGTTCTCTTCGCCACAACTGACTGCGGGACGCTCTGGAGTTGCACCCAGTCCCCTGGCGCGACGATCCCAGAACCTGCTCGGCTGAAGATCGGAATGTTCC
>JAYGDG010000286.1:0-3280 GCA_046583015.1 Pirellulaceae bacterium
CCTTCGGTTGTTTTCTCCAGTTCATCGATCCGGTATTGTTTTCGGAAAGTAGTCTCCTCGGCCAGTAGTCCGGCGTTGTTGATCTTGGCATGCATCCGGGGCTGGAAGCGACCGGCATCGGCAGAAAAGCAAATCACACTGTCAAAGACGTAAAAGACCTGCTTGTTGACCGCGACCAGAGAGGCATATCGTGGTTTGTTCAGATCCAGTTGCGTCATCCAGGCTTGCTTACCGGTTTCCAGGTGGACACAGGCTAATCGGCGTTCGCCTTGAACGTAAACATGATCTGCTACCACGACCGGGCTGGATCCCGGGTCGGCGGTGCCCTGGTAGGTCCAGAGAAGTTCCGCCTGTTGTGGGCGAAGTTGATAACAACGAAGACCTTTCTTGCGGCTACTGCCGTACGTCAACAGTCGATCGCCTAGCACGATCGGGGTGGAGTGGTTGGCGTCAGACCGGATTCTCCAGGCGATTTCGCCTGAGTGTGGATCGGCACAGAGTGTCTCACGGCCATCAATATTGACAATGACCCGCGGTCCTTGTGGAGAATTCCAGATCGCGGGGCTGCTATGAAATTGACGTGACTGGGAATCGCCCGCTTCCCAACGGACTTTGCCGTCTTGCAGGTTGAGTCCGTAGAGATTGCCACAGAGCACAACGGCAACCTGGTCAATCAGTGCAAAGGATGATTGCATATGCTGGTCACGAAATTCTCCAGGCAACCTGGTTTGCCAGCGATCACTGCCATCGAGCACGTTGATACATCGTGCCAGGCGGCCAGCACCTAAGAGGAGGATGGAGTTGCCAATAACCGCTGGCGACCCCGATTGGGGAAAGCGGGTGTAGGCGCTGGTCCGTTTGTTTGTCCAGATGGTTTTGCCAGTTTTCGCATCCAGGCAGTAGAGGATTTCGTCGAAACGGTAAAAGTTGCTGCGCGTTTCCTGTTCATCGCGTCGCTGGCCTTCATAAGCCTCGTATTCTTCAGGTGTCATGCCGGTCCGTTTTTCCGGAGGCAGGTAAGGGAATTGAGTCTTAGCAAGTTTTCCAGAACCGACTTTGACCTTGTGATGAGCGAACAGGTAGAGACGTCCCTTGGCGACGACAGGACTGGACCAGCCGCCGGAGCGTGCCGAGGGAAGATCGGTTGTTGTGATCCAAAGAGGTTTCAGGCCGGCTGCCGGCAAGCGATCCAGGTAGCTTCGGTTCTCGACCATGGCGCCGGTTCGCTGCGGTCCGCGCCATTGATTCCAGTCACCGGCCAGGCCCAGGGCAGGAGTGCACAGTAGCGAGACCAGTAATAAGTTCCGTTCAATCGGTGTCATGGGTGTGGACGCTCGAGATGGAAAGGGGGAAAACGGGGTGGGATGGGCAGCCGAGGCCAACTGAATTATGGTATCAGTTGGAAGCGGGCAAGGGAATTCGATTATCCGACTGAGTCAAACCTGCTGACGACAGTTGCCTGAACCAGAATTGACCAAATACGAAACCACCATGGCCATCATGAAGACCATCGCCTCCCATAATGGACTGCCGGCAACCGTGCAGGCCTACGAGCTGCTACAGCAGGGGAAATCCCCACTGGATGCTGTGGTTGCCGGCGTAACGCTGGTTGAAGACGACCCGCGGGATCGCACGGTCGGCTATGGTGGTCTGCCAAATGAGCAGGGGCAAGTCGAACTAGATGCTGCGGTCATGGATGGCCGGACGCACCGGGGAGCAGGCGTCGCTGGCCTGCGTGGGGTCCGCCATGCAACGCAACTGGCCCAGCGACTAATGGAACAGACCAATCGATCGCTGCTCGTCGGCGAAGGAGCCCTGGAGTTTGCACGGGCCAACGGCTTTCCGGAAGAAGATCTGTTGACAGACCAGTCGCGTCGGATGTGGCTGTATTGGAAACGAATGAGGTCCAGTCATGATGACTGGCAACCGGCGCCCGAAGAAGATGACGATTTAGATCTCCAGCAGTGGTTCAAGAAATATTTTTATCGCCGGGATCGGGATCGTCGTGGGGGTACAGTGCACTGTTCGGCAATCGATGCCGAGGGAGCGATGGCTTGTGCAACCAGTACTAGCGGCCACGCATTTAAAATGGCCGGCCGTGTTGGGGATTCACCCATTCTTGGTGCTGGCTTGTATGTGGATCAACAGGGGGGGTGTTGTGGTAGCATTGGTCATGGGGAAGCGAATCTGCAAAATCTCTCCTCGTTTGCCGTGGTTGATTTGATGTGCCAGGGGACGGATCTCGAAACTGCCGGCTTGCAAGTGCTCCAGCGTATCGTTGACAAGGTGTCGCCCGCTGAATGTGATGAGCAGGGTCGTCCGCAGTTTAATTTGCAGTTGTTTGTGCTGGCCAAGGATGGCGCCCATGCCGGTATCTCAATCTGGGGAGGGAAACAGATTGCCGTGGCCGATGACCAGGGAGCTCGACTGGAAGATTGCCGGGCACTGTACGAAGATTCATTGTAGATCGTTTGTGTTGGAAGCGGATTCAAGAGAAGTGCCATGAACAGAACGCGGACGTTTGTTGCTTTGCCCGTGTCGGCCGCTGTGAAACAGCTGGCTGCCCACTGGATGCAGCGATTGGGCCAGGTCGCTGACAGCGTCAAATGGGTCGCTACTGAGAACCTGCACTTGACACTCAAGTTCCTCGGTGAGGTCCCCACCGTCGAATTAGCGGAGATTTGTCAGCGAGTGACCTCCGCGGTAGCAGCCTTGCAGCCGTTGGAGATCGAATGTGATCATGTGGGCGCTTTTCCCAGTTCCAGTCGCCCGCGAACGCTCTGGCTGGGAATCGGAGCAGGGGGGCAGCAAGTGAGCCAGCTGCAAGAATCGGTAGAACGGGGATTGAATCAGTTGGGATTTCGCCGGGAACAGCGCCAATATCACCCTCATATCACGCTGGGCCGTTTGCGATCTTCTCCCACATCCTCTCCTGAATTGACTTCCTTGTTGGAACCAGCTGATTTTGGCACCCCGGTGACATGCCTGGTGGAACAGGTGGTCGTGGTGGCCAGTCAAATAAGTCGGGAAGGACCGCAGTACCAGCGCTTAGCCACCATTCCTCTCGGGTAAACCGCTTCCTAAGAAAGATTGAAATTTTTTTGCGGTTGTGACCAGAGGTGTCCAGGGGCCTGCGATAACAAGGAATAGGTGGATTGACCTTGTGTAAAATGCCGAATGTCGATATAGTGTTCAGGCGTTCAGTGCTCGGCCTTTGGCGGACCAGCTTCGATCTTGGATCCGGCGGGGTCGGGCCGGCAACTGAGGCGTGACACAGCAT
>JAYGDG010000377.1:0-3964 GCA_046583015.1 Pirellulaceae bacterium
CTGTTTCGGTGTCGGATTTGGAACGGAACTTCCACTGCGAAGCCAAGGACTCGCGCAGTTCTATATAATTATATATTTCCCCGTTAAGGGTGATGACTGTGTCATTCGGAGCTTCCATCGGCTGCGCCCCGGCAGGGCTCAAGTCAATAATCGCAAGCCGCCGATGAACAAGCCCGGCGCGATCCTCTGGTGCACTCCATTCGCCACTGCCATCCGGACCACGATGCGCCAACAAACGCCCCATTACCGACAATGTGGCACCCGCCTCCAGAACGGGTTCCCCTCGCATATCAACGAATCCTGCTATACCACACATACTATCAGCTCATCCCAAGACCATCCACGACCATCCGCCAGCACTTTCTCAACAGTGGAAATCTCCATCCAATATATCGTTTGAAAAAAACCAAGCGCGATTTCCAGGATCTAGCGGAGGCCCGGGCAAATGATTGTTGATCATACACACAAAAGGAACGTTGCGGACGTTTGCCGACCTCCTCCTCCAATATCCGGTCCACTAGGGAGCTAAAGGCACCATAGGAATTTTCAGGTGCTCTAGCAACCTCACTCAATGCCCGGTCTGCAATTGCCTGCGCCTTTTCATCGTCGCACAAAAGAGAGACAACTTCCTCCATGTTGGAGTGATCCTTTTTCAATGGAACATAATGCTGCCAAGGCTTCAACCTGCCTGAATATTCGCCTTCATATAAAATCATCAGAGTCCCTCGGGCGGCAGCTTCAAAACAACGAGGCGAAATTTGATTGAGGCGAATGCGTCCCTCAAGATCTGAAAAATGCTCATCGCGTAACTCCTCAAAAGTAGCCTCGGGACGCGATCTTTCCTCCGCCTCAACGCGCCGTTGAATCTCGCCCGTGAAATCAAACACACTCGACCCGCTCTCTACCCCCAGCACCGCACGACAACTGTTAAGAAATTGATCCCACTCTGCGCCATATATACGGTCTTCTTCCCTGTTAGATATATCACAACATAAGCTATAGCCATTGGCATCAGTGAGAAACCGCTCTCCAATCCGCCATTTCTCTTGTCCCAGTTCTCCGAGCCATGCAGGCAAACGGCGGGAGCGATACCCCACATCCACCGGGCGATCTTGGAGAGGCGACGGCTCCTTAAGCTTCAATACCCGTGTATTCACGTAGCCGGTGAGGACGTTTACCTTACGAACACCCGGAAGCTTTTCTTCTGGGTACACCTTTTCAATTTCCAGAGCCGGAACACAGGTGAAAATAATCCCAATGTCCAGATCGCACATGGCCTGAACAGTCGCATTTACATGTCGGTATTCATCCTGAATAAATACTACCTTTAGCGGAACAGCAGCTTGAAGACTTTTCACTGCATTTTTGTTAAGATGGTTATCCAAACAAATAGCCAGAGTGTAGTGTATGACTATCACGTCAAACCGATTTAAATCCAAACCATGCGGAAGCTCCTTGATAATATTTAACTTTTTTACTTCATGCTTACTCGAACTCGTCAGTGCGTTTATATGGTCAATTATGGTGTCTGGCGTTGGCCGCGGATGAGTGTAAAGAAACAGAACCTCAAGCTGCCTTTGGTTCTCCACATGCATCGGTGTTATTTCCGAATTTGGGTAATAGTAACTCAACCGCCGTTTAATCGGCTTCTTCAGCCCTCTACGGATTGCGACGTTAGGGGGCAAAGTTGGCCGGCTATCAGTTGATATTTCCTATCGCAACCGGCCATGGTGGAAAGGCGGTGAGAGATGATAAGAATGGTCTTTTTATTTTTCAGGGACTCAATGGCCTTAATGAACTCCGCCTCGGTTTCGAGATCCAGCGAGGCTGTAGCCTCGTCCAAGATAAGAATTTCAGGATCATGATACAAAGCACGCGCGATGCCGATGCGCTGGCGTTGTCCGCCGGATAGTCGGACGCCACGTTCTCCCACCATGGTTTCAATTCCATCTGGCCGCGATTTTACAAATTCTAAAAGTTGTGCCTGCCGAAGAACCTCATTGACCCGATCCAGGTTGATGTCTTTTTCTTTCAGCCCAAATGCCACGTTGCGGCACAGGGTATCATCCATCAGAAAAATACTCTGGGGAACGTAACCGATGTTTGCCTGCCAGCCGGGCAGGTCCCGCTGGATGGAATTGCCATCGACGACCACCTCTCCTTTCGTTGGCTCAAGAAGGCCCAATACCAAATCCACCAGCGTGGTTTTACCAGCCCCACTCTCACCCTGGAAACCAACCATCGTGCCTTGTGGAATGGCCAGATCGATGTCATGCAGGACATCCTCATGCCCACCGTGATAACGGAACGTAACTTTGCGCAATGTGAGTTCCCGGCAGAAAGCCATGGTATCTGGTCGCTCTGGTTGGGGTTTGTCGTAAGCGCGCGCATGAAGCAAGTCAGGCCGAAGTAAACGCAGGGTCCGGGCACCAAATCGTACGTTGTGGGCATTGGAGAGCAGACGTTGGGCGGATGGCATCAGCCGGAAGGCAGCAGCAGCGAAAAAGGCCAGCGTTGGTAATATGTTGGTCATGGCCCCGTCACGACCCACTAGTAACATGATGGCTCCAAGCAAAACCGAGATGACCAGCAGCTCGATTACTTGCCGTGAGGATTGGGATAGGAAGTTGTGCTTGCCCAGACTTCGCGCAAACCCCTCGGCATGGCGCCCAAACGCGGCGGAGAAGTACTGTTCGCGTCCAAATACTTTTACCTCCTTGATACCACCCAAGCTGTGCTGCATTTCCCGATACATCCCCTGGGCGTGTTGCTGGGTTTGGCGGCCCCAGAATTCCACACGCACCTTGAAGAGGTGGTAATAGACTAGTATCGCTACACTCAAACCGCCAACGACGATAATGGCTCCCAGTGGATTTACCCAAAGCGCCAGCAACAGGAGCCCGACTACAACGAGACCTTCGCTGATAATCCAGATGACCGGGCTGAGGACGCTCTGGATGAAAACCGGCAATTCACCGTTGATCTTTTGCAGTAGTTCCGCCGTAGGGTGATGAAGGTGATAGGTGTAAGGGCGATTTAAATATCCAGTCACCAATTCCCCGGCCAGCTTGGATTGGAAGTTAACAAGAAACCGGGTTTGCCAATGGATGGACAAAAACAGGAACACGTTCTTGATGACAAAGGCAGCCAACAGCCCTCCCAACACCCAGAATATGAAGTCCTGATGCGATGGGGATCCCAAGGTCGCATGAAGCGATTGCATGGCAGCCGAGCTGTTGGCAACGTCCGGCTGGCTCAGCAATGCCACCACGGGTATGATCATGCCCACGCCAAGAATTTCCAAAACGGTTCCCACCAATAAGAACAACAGGACGCCGCCGGCGCGCATGCGATCCTGCTGCGTTAACAGTTCCCACAGTTGGGCAAAGAGTTCACGTAACGGAAGCGGCTGGTTCTGTGATTTTCCCGTCACGATATGATAGCCTTAACGATAGCTTTCTGGTCCTCCTTGTCCAAGTAGGCGCTCATGGGAAGGCTTAAGCATTGGGCGGCGACCTGTTCGGCTACCGGGAAGTCGCCCTTTTGATAATTCAAATAGCTGAAGACGGGCTGAAGGTGCAGCGGGACGGCGTAGTAAGCAACCGAGGGGATGCCCGCTTCCTTGAGGCGTGCTTGGAGGGCATCTCGCTGTGGAGTGAGAATGGTGTATATGGCGTGCACGGAGGTGGAACCTTCCGCGATATGCGGAAGCTGGATGCCTTGCGGCCCAGCCTTAGCCAGCATCTCGTTATAGCGCGCTCCGATGGCTTGACGCTGGGCGACTTCCTCCGAAAATATTTCAAAGACAGCCAATAACATCGCTGCTTGCAGGGTGTCCAATCGGCCGTTGAGGCCAAGGACGGGATGATGATGCTTGTGCGCCTGGCCGTGAACGCGAATTTGGCGGAATCGTTCAGCCATGTCGTCATCGTCAGTAAACAGGGCGCCACCATCGCCGAAGCCG
>JAYGDG010000499.1:0-8240 GCA_046583015.1 Pirellulaceae bacterium
GTCAAGACCAGGATAAGGTTCTTCGCGTAGCCTCGAATTAAGCCACATCCTCCACCGCTTGTGTGAGCCCCCGTCAATTCCTTTGAGTTTCAGCCTTGCGACCATACTCCCCAGGCGGAGCACTTAACACTTTCGCTACGGTCGTGAAACTGTGGAAGGTCCCACAACCTAGTGCTCATCGTTTACAGCTAGGACTACCGGGGTATCTAATCCCGTTCGCTCCCCTAGCTTTCGTGCCTCAGCGTCAGAAGAGACCCAGTGAGCCGCCTTCGCCACCGGTGTTCCTAATGATATCAACGCATTTCACCGCTCCACCATTAGTTCCGCTCACCTCTGCCTCCCTCAAGCCTAACAGTTTTGGGCGCAGTTCCTCGGTTGAGCCGAGGGATTTCACACCCAACTTGCTAGGCCGCCTACGCACTCTTTAAGCCCAGTGATTCCGAATAACGTTCGTACGGTTCGTATTACCGCGGCTGCTGGCACGAACTTAGCCCGTACTTCCTCTGAGGATAGGTCAAATAAGTGGGATAGCCCACAAACATTTCCTCCCCTCTGACAGCGGTTTACAACCCGAAGGCCTTCATCCCGCACGCGGCGTCGCTCGGTCAGGCTTTCGCCCATTGCCGAAGATTCTCGACTGCAGCCACCCGTAGGTGTCTGGGCAGTGTTTCAGTCCCAGTGAGGCGGGCCATGCTCTCACACCCGCTACCCATCTAAGGAATGGTAGGCCGTTACCCCACCATCTTCCTAATAGGACGCGGACCCCTCCCTAGCCGGAATCACACCTTTGGTCCGGAGACATTATACGGTATTACCGGCAGTTTCCCGCCGCTATGCCGATAGCTAGGGGCAGGTATCCACGCGTTACTCTCCCTTGCGCCGCTCGAGTACTACCCGAAGGTAGCCTTTCCGCTCGACTTGCATGCCTAATCCACGCCGCCAACGTTCATTCTGAGCCAGGATCAAACCCTTCAATTAAATATGCTTCAACGGACTTCGCTGCCTAAGCAACCAAACCCGTCTTATGAGCCATTAATCTGGTTTGAATCCAGTGGACCAAGATGACGTTCAAACCAGGGAAAACCCTGGTCAATCGACACCTCAGTCTCTGAATACACAGTCTCATACAGACTGGTTCAAAATAAATCGAATAAGAGTTCACTACTAAATTATCAAAGAACAAACCGGCAATGACGCCAAGGCGACAGTTGCCGGCAAGTCAACATAATACCCGAAAGCACTTAGCCGTCAACACCTTGCAGCTTTTTTTTGTTTTCCACCCATTCACCGAGCTCAAATTGGCTCCCGTTGATTGTCAGTAGACCCCTCTAAGGAGCTATACTGACCTCTCTCCCGGTCGCCTACCGACAGTGACAATCAGCCGCTATGCTAGGAAGCAACCGTTTGTCAGGCCTGTCAAATCGGTGGCCCAAGCCCTGTCGCTATCGGCCAATTTTCCCCTTTTTTTCTCGAAGGAATCTTCCATGAGCTTGGTCTGCCGTGGAGTCCGGGGAGCAACGACGGCCAGCAGCAATGACCGCGATGAGATTCTGACTGCCACCAGACAACTACTGGCACTCATGATCCGACTCAACGACATTGACCCCAAGGATGTTACCAGTGCCATTTTTAGCACGACCCGTGAC
Organism: Pirellulaceae bacterium; assembly: GCA_046583015.1. Classification (GTDB taxonomy): domain Bacteria; phylum Planctomycetota; class Planctomycetia; order Pirellulales; family Pirellulaceae; genus JAZADA01. The sequence goes on from JAYGDG010000499.1 coordinate 1,647, forward strand.
TTGGACTGTGAGTTTCCGGCTTTGGCCGCTCGACAACTTGGCTGGCTCGATGTGCCGCTAATGTGCACCAACGAAATTCATGTTCCGGGTAGCCTGGAAAAGTGTATTCGTATCCTGATCCACTGGAACACCGCCAAGAGCCAAAAAGAAATCACCCCTGTTTACACGAATGAAGCCGTGCGGCTCAGACCTGATTTGTCCGACTATCCACCGGTCGACTTGGAAGAACTAGAAGCCTGGATAACCGAACAAATGAGCAAACTCAACGATTGAACTGATTCTTCATGGTTCGTGAAAGCAACGACATTTTCCAGTTCGAGTGGTTCGTCAAACATTTGTGTTAAACTGGAGCTTGCTACTTGGTACGTTCCTTTCCAGGAGCCGAGACATTCAAAATGGTTTCACTTGTCGCACGGCCAATCTGCTGGCTTCTCTTTTTAGCGCTGCTGGTTGGCGGCATCCACGCTCAGGCGGACCCGCCAGGGATCAAGTTTTTTGAAACCAAGATCCGACCGGTGCTGGCCACCCGCTGTTACAAGTGTCACGGCAAGAAGAAGCAGGAATCAGAACTGCGACTCGACAGCTATGCCGCCCTACTCAAGGGCGGTGCAACGGGGCCAGCCGTGGTACCCCACGAACCTCAGCAAGGCCTGCTAATTCATGTCATCGAGTATGAAGATGAAGAACTGCAAATGCCACCGGATCGCCGCTTGCCCAACCAGGTCATCAAGGACTTTAAGCACTGGATCACGATCGGGGCTCCTCATCCTGATGCCGGAAAGACCACCGCGCCGCCCCAACCGACCGGCCGCCAGGGTGATGCACAGTCGGCATCGCTGTGGTCACTGAAACAGCTGCAGCATTCCCAACTGCCCGAGGTCAAAAACACTGCCTGGCCAACGAATTCCATCGACTACTACGTGCTGGCCCGTCTGGAAGCAGAGGGATTGAACCCGGCGCCGGCTGCCGATCGACCTGCCCTGATCCGACGCCTGACCTTCGACCTTACCGGGCTACCGCCAAGCGAAGCTCAAGTTCGGGATTTCCTGGCAGATGACTCAGTCGATGCGTACAGCCGGCTCGTCGACTCGCTGCTGGCATCACCCGCCTATGGAGAACGCTGGGGACGGCACTGGTTAGACGTCGCGCGTTATGCCGATTCCAATGGGCTGGACGAAAATATCGCTCATGGAAATGCCTGGCGTTACCGGGACTACGTGATTGAAGCACTCAACCAGGACAAGCCCTTCGACACGTTTGTTCACGAACAACTGGCTGGCGACCTGATGACGGAGCAGGCCACGGCCAAGCAAAAAAGAGCACGTCTGACCGCCACCGGGTTTTTGTCCTTAGGCCCCAAGGTGCTGGCCGAAAGTGACGTCTCAAAAATGGAAATGGATATTATCGACGAACAGATCGACACCATCGGACGCGCTTTCATGGGCTTAACTTTCGGCTGTGCTCGTTGCCACGATCACAAGTTCGATCCCATTTCGACAGAGGATTACTACGGACTGGCAGGGATCCTCAAGAGCACCCGCACGATGGAGACCTTCAAACGAATCGCCCGCTGGCACGAAAACTCCCTGGCAACGCCAGCACAGCAAGAGGCCCACCAGCAGCGACTCGACACGATCAAACAACTTAAAGAGAAAACCAAGCAGGCTACCAACCAGGGAAACAAAACCCTTCTTAAGCAACTGCAGGACCAGCTCGCCGAACTGGAAAAAGATGCTCCCCCGCTACCCACGGCAATGGGAGTTCAGGATCAGAAAATCAGCAACTTGAAGGTTCATATTCGTGGCAGTCACCTGAACCTGGGTCAGGAAGTGCCACGCCGAGTCCCTCAAATGTTTGTCTCGACCGAGGTTCCCAAGTTTCCCGCCGACCAGAGTGGTCGATTGCAACTGGCCTCCTGGCTGACAGCCGCAGACCATCCGCTGACCAGCCGCGTCATTACCAACCGCATCTGGCGCTGGCATTTTGGCCGGGGAATTGTCTCGGCAACGGACAATTTTGGCCATCTCGGTGATGCTCCCAGCCATCCGCAGTTGTTGGATCACCTGGCGTTGGAGCTGATCGATCACCAATGGTCCCTCAAGCACCTGCATCGCCAAATTGTCCTTTCCAGCACCTACCGAATGAGCAGTCGCTTCAACGCCAAGGCCGCCCAAGTGGATCCGGAAAACAACCGGCTGTGGCGATTCAACATCCGCCGTTTGGAAGCTGAATCACTGCGAGATGCACTGCTGGCGACCAGCGGGCTTCTTGATCGCCGTTTCGGTGGTTCCATGCTTCACGTTAAAAATCGCGAGTTCTTTTTCGATCACACCTCGATCGATAAAACCAACTACCAAACCCATCGTCGTAGTGTTTACTTGCCCGTCGTACGCAACAACCTCTACGAGATGTTTCAGCTGTTTGATTACAATGATGCCAGCATGCTTAACGGCAACCGCAACACATCGACGGTTGCCCCACAAGCTCTGTTCCTGATGAACAGCTCCTTCATGCAACAAGTAACTCGCCAACTGGCCCAACAATTACAAACACTCGATTCCTTCCAGCAGCGAATCACCTCGCTCTATCAGCGTCTCTACGCACGCGCCCCGACCGTGACGGAATCAGAACGCTGCCAGCGCTACCTGGAGGTTTTCCGCCAGGCCCCACCACCTCAAGCTGCCAGCAGCGAGGAAAAACAGCCGCCGCCGACAACTCCAGAACTCCGTGGCTGGCAGGCACTTTGCCATGTGCTGGTCATTAGTAATGAATTCATTTATGTGAAGTAAGCAACAATCGCACCATGTCAAGAACACCCGCCACCCAACAGTCCGACTGTCCTCACTGCCAGCAGCAGGGGATGTCGCGACGCGCCATGCTTCAGCATTCAGCGCTGGGATTCGGTAATTTGGCTCTGGCATCGCTGGTAGCCAGGGAATCACTGGCAACCGAAACGGCAACCAATCGTCGACTCAATCCACTCGCTCCCAGCCGGCCCCATTTTACCCCGCGAGCCAAACGCGTCATTTTCCTCTTCATGAAAGGTGGCCCATCCCACGTGGACACCTTTGAGTACAAGCCCAAGTTGCAACGGGACGACGGCAAGGAGTTGCCGTTCAAGAAGCCACGAGTCACCTTTGCAGATACTGGAAAACTCTTGGGCAGTCCCTGGAAGTTCAAACCGGCTGGAGAGATGGGAATTCCGGTCAGTGAGCTCTTTCCCAACGTCGCCCAGTGTGTCGACGATATCTGTTTTCTTCATAGCGTCCATGGCACCAATTCGGCCCACGGCGGCGCACTGCTAAAACTACACACGGGCAGTGACAATTTTGTCCGCCCCAGCATGGGTTCCTGGGTCACCTACGGCCTCGGCACAGAAAACCAGAACCTGCCCGGTTTCGTCACTATCTGTCCAACCCTGGCCCATGGTGGCGTCAAGAACTGGGGAAGTGCTTTCTTGCCGGCACACTACCAGGGCACTCCCCTGGGTGTCGCCAGCCAGCCCTCCACCAACGCCAAGGTTAAGTATGCCAAGAACGGCTGGACATCTGCTACTGTGCAACGCAGGCAACTGGACATGCTCAATGAAATCAACCGCGAACACCTGGCCCAGGCCGGACCAGAATTAGACCTGGAAGCACGCATCAGCAGTTTTGAACTGGCCTTCCGGATGCAAATGGAAATGCCACGTATTGAAGACCTCTCACGCGAAACCAAGGAGACTTTTGAACTCTATGGCATCGACCAAAAAATAACGGAAGATTTCGGACGCCAGTGCTTACTGGCACGTCGCTTCGCCGAAAAAGGTGTGCGATTCATTCAGGTCACTCATAGTGACTCCATGGTTCAATGGGATCAGCATAGTGACCTGCACAAGGGACACACCAAGAATGCGCTGGAGGTCGATCGCCCCATCGCCGGATTGCTCAAGGACCTCAAGGCACGTGGCCTACTGCAAGATACGCTCGTCATGTGGGGTGGAGAATTTGGTCGGACGCCCACGGCCCAGGGAACCAATGGACGCGACCACAACCCGGAGGGATTTACCATGTGGTTTGCCGGCGGCGGCGTGAAACCAGGTTTCCGCTACGGTGCCACCGACGAATACGGCTACTATGCCGAACAGAACAAAATGCATGTCCACGACTTGCACGCCACCCTGCTGCATCTGATGGGGCTCGATCATGAGCAACTAACCTACCAGTATGCTGGCCGAGACTTCCGGTTGACCGACGTCTCTGGAGAAGTAGCCACCGAGATCCTGGCCTGATCGACTGCAGCTCAAGAGACACCCTCCACGCTGTCGGGCCGTTCAACTCCAGAGTTCCAGTAAATCCTGGCCAGATCGTCGTTTAGCGTCACACGGTGACTCCTGCTGTTACGAATCAGCGCTTTACCTGAAGGGATGCTGTTGGTAGGCTCCATGTATGGAGATTGCTTGTTTTTGAGCTAATTTCGTCGCTTCCCGGCACCTTCACGAAGGCCCCGCTGATGTCACTCTGCTCGGTTATCGCTGATCGTGGCTATTGGCAGCTTCACATCGTTGCGTTGCTGACCCTGCTGAGCTGTTGCAGCAGTTGGGCTCAAGAATCTTCGACTGCCCCGGCAGTTCAGGAACAATCCCTCGAGCAACTCGTCAACCAGCTTGCTGACAGGTCCTACAACAAACGTCAACAGGCACAGGAAACACTGCTAAAACTCGGCCCGTCCATTCAGGCCGCTCTGCAAAAAGGCCTGCTCCACCAGGATGCAGAAGTCCGTCGCAGTTGCCGACGCCTGTTAGCCGATGTACTGGAAAAAAAGTACCAGCAGGATCTAGAGACCTTTATCAAGGAGCCCCAGTCCACTGCCGGTAATGAGTTACCTGGCTGGAAACGGTTCCAGCAGCGAACAGGCGAGGCCCCCGCAGGACGGCAACTTTTCGTGCAAATGCAACAGGCTGAACGGGGACTATTGGCATCACTCGACGCCGGCAATGAAGCAGCTGCCGAAGCACTCGATACTCGTTTTCGACAGGTCTACAGCCGAACCTACAGCCGTGTCGCCGGGCAACGCAAGCCACCGACTCTCGGTACACTGGCAGCCCTCTTGTTCGTCTGTGGCGACCCGCAATTACAACTGCCAACGTCCATTACAGACAACAGCTATTGGGTCAATCTACTGCAACAGTCTGCCCTTCAACAGGCATTGACAAAGGGTTCATCCAGTAGTCCGTTACGACTGCTGCTCGGTGACTGGATCGCTAAACCAACTAGCAGTCGATCGCTCTACAACAAGCTGCGGCTCTCCCTGCAGTATGGGATTCCCGCTGGTCTGGAACTCTCGCTGACCACACTCAAGGACACCAAGAACCTCTCCGGCAGCTATCAAGCTTACTGTGTCCACGTAATCGCCATGCTCGGTGGCAAGAATTACTCCCGCTCGCTCAACGAACTGCTCAAGAACCAGGCTGTCTGCTCTCGGCGCATCTTGCGCAAGAACAACAAGCAAGTGGAACTGACAGTCGAAATTCGCGATGTGGCGCTGGCCTGGCTTCTCTTTCTGCACGGCCAAGACCATAAAGAATATGGCATGTTGCAAGCCAAAGCGACTCTCGATCGTACACGCCTGGCGACGCGCACCCCTTCCCTTTCGGTCAGCACCACCTCGCTCGGTTTCAACACACCGGGACAGCGGCCCGTAGCACTAAAAAAATGGCAGGCGTATGTTGCTGCCAACCCACTCCCCCCGTTGCCTGAGAAGCTGACCATTGTCTCGAGACCAAAGTCAAAGGTTCCTCCCAGCCGCTCCAACAAGAAGCCGAACTTAGACGATGCAATTGAGCGGTTGCGCAAAGCAATTCCTGGAAAGGCTCCGGCCAAGCCCCCAGCCAAAGCAGTCCCACCGGCAGATGCAGCTCAGAAGGTGCAAGCAGCCCCACCAGCAGCAGCGAAAAAGGCCCCGTTACGAGTCAAAAAGGGGGTCGTTGCACCAGCACGGCGGGTTCTTGTTCCCCCACCAGCACGCGCGATGCTGCCCCCCATGATCTTTCCAGGCCAGCGTCCCAAGCCGGGGCAGGCGCAAAAGCAACTGACCGTCCCGGGGATGCCAGTAGCGGACCGTGACATGACGCGACGTTTGACCTTGGCCCAACGTGCCATTAACGAACAACGTTACGTAGAGGCGGTCATCTTACTGGGTGGAATCCTCACGGCGAAATCGGATCATACCTACCAGCCAGATCGCAATATTCCGTTGTCGCGGGGGCTTAAAGGAGCAGCCGAACAGCTTGTCGGCAGTATGCCGGCGGCGGGCCGCGAGGTCTACGAATTACATTTTGATGCGCAGGCCCGTCGGCTGCTGGATGAGGCGGTTCAGCAGGCAGATACCGCGACACTAACCGACATCTCTCACCAGTTTTTTCACACTCCATCCGGTGCTGAAGCGACTTACTTACTGGGGACTCATTACCTCAAACAGAGTCATCCACTGCGGGGAGCGATGTATTTTCGGCGGCTGCAGCAAAAATCCCCTCACCGGCGGCATTACGAGCCGATGCTACACATCCAACTTGCGACTTGCTGGGCACTGGCAGGTTTGCCAACACGAGCCGAG
>JAYGDG010000607.1:0-3225 GCA_046583015.1 Pirellulaceae bacterium
TCCCAAGGATGGCGTGCTGGCCAAAACCATTTCACTCGACCTGCGACAGGGAGATCCCAAGTCACGTCGACGGATCGAAACGCAAGTGTTGCATTTCGATGGCAGTGCCTGGCAAGCCTATAACTACATTTGGAACGACGATCAGACCGACGCCATGTTGGCTGGACACCAGGGGAGCGATCGTACCTTCACGGTTGAGGATCCGGCTGCTCCCGGTGGCAAACGCCAGCAGCGCTGGCACCATGCCAGTCGAACCGAATGTATTCTTTGCCACACGACCCGGGGTGGTTCCATTTACGGGTTTACGATCGACCAGATGAACCGAGATCACGATTATGGGGCGGTAACTGACAGCCAGTTGCGAACGCTAGAGCATATCGGCCTCTTCAGTCAACCGCTGGCCGAGAAGTTGCCAGTGATGCCGAATCCGCTCGATGCTGCTGCGGACCTGGAGCAGAGAGCTCGGGCCTACCTGCATATCAACTGCGCCACCTGTCATCGGCGCGGGGGTGGTGGCACGGCCCACATGGATATTCGTTATGCGCTGACACTGGACAAATCTAACTTGCTCGGTGCCCGACCGACGCAGGGGACCTTTGGTATTTACGGCGCCCGCGTGTTGGCACCGGCGGATCCTTATCGCTCCGTGCTGCTCTACCGGATGGCCAAGCTGGGTCGCGGACGGATGCCTCACTTTGGATCCCAGATTGTTGATCAGGCCGGTTTGCAACTGGTCCATGACTGGATCGACTCGCTGGCGCCTGACCTGGCGCCGGCCGGGACCGCCGATGAGACGGCCAGGGGGATCAAGCAACGGCATCGCCAACTGGTAACGGAACTGGGCCAGGCGAAGCTGGCCGCTGGCCAGTGTGAGACGATCATCAAGGAACTACTGGCGTCCAGCAGTGGAGCCCTGCAACTGGTGATGGCGCTCGGCCACCATCAACGGCCACTTTCTTCCCAGGTTCGTAAACAGGTGATCCTGGCTGGCGGTGAGCATGCGGATGTTCGTATCCGGGATTTGTTTGAATCGTTTGTACCGGCAAGTCAACGCGTGCAGCGACTGGGAACGGTCATACGACCCGAGGCAATCCTGGCCAGGCAGGGGAGTGCGGCAGCCGGTCGAGAATTGTTCCTCAAGGGAGCAGGGGTGCAATGCCGTAATTGTCATCGTGTGGCTAACCAGGGGAATCAACTGGGACCAGATTTGGACGGGATCGCCAAGAAGAACGATCGTCGTACGCTGCTGGAGACGATTCTCGAACCGTCGCGCAAGATTGATCCCAAGTATCGGACTTACCTGGTGGAAACGGTTCAGGGCCAGGTCTACACGGGTCTGCTGGCGAGCCGCAGCGAAAAAGAAGTGGTGCTGCTAGATGCGGCACGTAAGGAGATTCGCATTGCTGCCGCGGACGTGGATCTGCTGGCGCCCCAGTCCAAGAGCCTGATGCCGGAGCTGTTGCTCAAGGACATGACCTTGCAACAAGTGGCAGACCTGCTGGCTTTCTTGGAATCCTTGAAATAAATCCCAGCGAGATTAGATTCTAGCCTGGCAGCTAGATCAGCTGCGGAATCGGTTGACCGGCTGTGATGGCTTGGGCGATGTCATTGGGAACGCCCTGGGTCACTCTTAACTCACCAATATTAAAGAGTGTGTGCATGACGGTGGACATCAGTTCTGGTACCCCGATGGGGTCAGTAGCGGGGCGACTGGCAGTCCGATCCGACTGGCCAATCACTTGACCCATTTTCAGTCCACCACCAGCCAGTGCAAGTGTGCACTGATTTCCCCAGTGATCTCGCCCAGCTTTCTTGTTGATGCGTGGCGTTCGCCCAAATTCGCCGGTAATTACCAGCAGTACTTTCTCACTCAAACCACGCTGCTCGAGGTCTTCGATGAATGCACTGACTGCCTTGTCCACAGCGGAACCCAGTAAAGGCATTCCATCATTGATCCCAAAGGCATTGCCATGCATATCCCAGCCGGCACTGCTGACGGTAACAAAACCACAACCGGCTTCCACAAGGCGACGCGCCAGCAGCATCTGCTTACCCAGCGCGATGGGAGATTGCCGGGGCACGTTACTTTTCTTTTTCTGCAACTTGGGTGAAATCTTGTACTTGGCCGTATCGTAACGAGCAATCGTTGCGGGGGATTCCTGGGAAAGGTCAAAGGCCTCACTGACACCGCCGAGAATCACATCAAATGCTTGTTGTTGAAACTTGTCGGCGCCTTCCAGCGATCCGCTGGCATCGGCCTGGCGGCGGATGCGATCTAATTCGCCCAACAGGTGTCGTCGATCATCCAGGCGTGTTTGATCAACACGCAACTTCATGTTTTCAAGGATTTGTCCGCCACTGCTGGGATCAAATGCCTGGTAAGCCTTGGACAAGTTGCCAATGGCCGTGATGCGATTGGATTGGGCTCCCAATGCTTTGTATTCTGCCCCAACCGATGGTGGGGTCAAAATAGTGTTCATCGGGATACCGGTTTGCGAGTGCGTGGTTCCGGCCACGCGGGCATAAACCGATCCCATGGCTCCCTTGGTCTGGTTACCACCACTGGCGACCAATGCCGAGGCTCTTCCATGACTGCTGTCTCCGTGCTTGAAGGAACGGACGATCGCCATTTTTCCGGCCAGGCGGGCCAGGTTGGGGAAATGGCTGCCAAAGGTGACCCCTGGCAGGCTTGTCTTGACTTCACCGAACATAGCCCGATATTCGCTCGGAGCGGTCATCTTGGGATCGAATGTTTCAATGTGGGTTGGACCACCCTGCAGGAACAATAAGACCACCGACTTGTTGTTAAGGGGGCTGACACCAGCTGCCTTACCTGGAGAGGCGAGGAGTTGGGAAAGGGTTAAACCTCCCAATCCCAGGGTGCCGACTCGCAACAGTTCACGTCGCGTGACCCCTTCGCAGTTGCGATCGTACCCATGGTCAAAGAAAGAAAGCAATGCAATGATCCTCAACAGGTTTGTGTGGTTGCGGACGAGCAGCAACAGCTAGTATTCATTTTATCGTCTCCTAAGTCAATTGTTGCTGACTAGAAAAGGCGTGTGAAACGCGAAAAAGAGAGAAACTTACAGATGACGGTCCACTGCAATGTTAGCGGAACGAGAGGACTGACCCGCGTGGATGATGTGGCCACGGGAGGCTAAAGATATGTTACGATAACTGCTGATATTGCCTTGAGTAATTCTTTAGTGCAGCCACCGACGGGAC
>JAYGDG010000638.1:0-23702 GCA_046583015.1 Pirellulaceae bacterium
TACATCATTTCCATAACCCTCGTACCGGCTTATTGCTCGCGTGTGTTAAAACCGATTTCAGAGAGCAAGCAGGCTGCCAGCGATCCGACCCGCCCGGGTCTGGTCGACCGTTTGCTCCGTGGCCTGCTCGTTTTGCGTTACCCGATCTTGTTAGCTGTCGTGGTACTGTTTGCCGGTTCGCTATGGGCCTTGCAGAACATGGGACAGGAACTGTTTCCTGCCGTCGATTCCGGGCAGATGACACTGTACGTCCGCTTACCCTCCGGCACTCGCATCGAAAACACCGAGGCCACGATCAAGGAAATTGAACGGGAGATCATCAAGGTCATTGGTCAACCAGATCCGGGTTATGCACTGGGGCCATCTTACGAGCAACATGCCGACAGCAATCTGCAACTGCTGATTTCCAATATCGGTGTCCTGATGGACTGGCCAGCTGCTTACACACCCAACCGGGGAACCATGGACGCCTTTATGCTGGTGCAACTCAAAGGAAAGCAGGGGGGTAACTTTAAGAATATTTTCCAGTATGTCGAACAGTTGCGGGCCAAATTAAAACCACAGTTTGCCGACGTCGAGTTTGCTTTTGACACCGGCGGCATGATGACGGCTGCCCTCAACATGGGCGAACCTTCGCCAATTCACTTTCAGATTCAAAGTTCCAACTTGGAAACCGCCCAAGAAGTTGCCAGGATGATTGAAGACGTTGCCCGCAGCGTACCGGGAACTGCTGATGTGCGGACCGCGCAGCGGACTGATTACCCGGCGCTGCTGGTAGAAATGAACCGGGAGTTGGCTGCCCGCCAGGGAATTACACCGGATGACGTAATGAAGAACCTGGTGGCAGCGACCAACAGTACGATCAATTTCCAGCCGACGTTCTGGATCGACAAGTACAAGGGCAATCACTATTTCTTCGGTGTGCAATACTGGGAAGAAGACCTCAACAGCGAAGAAACGCTGTTGAACATCCCTGTTTCCGGTCAAGGAGGCGTTCCCCGACGGCTGGGGAACGTGGCGACGATATCGCGGACCAGTCAGCCGGCAGTCGTCACTCACCGCAACATTAGCCGGGTTACCGATGTCTATGCAAACGTCCTGCCCGGTCATGACGTGGGACGGGTCGTCGCGAACATCGAGAGAGGACTCGAACAGAAAAAAGAACTGGGAGCACAGCCGGCCAGCGACGAGCGTGGCGACTTCTACAAGTTGGATGCCTTTGAAGGTGTCAGCTTCCGCATGATGGGCGAAGTTCGCAGCATGCGAGAGTCCTTTCAGCAGTTTACCAGCGGCCTGATCATTGCCTCCATCCTGGTCTACCTGGTGATGGTCGCCCAATTCAACAATTTCATTGATCCACTGATCGTACTGCTGACGGTACCACTTGGATTTATTGGCATCGTGGCAATCCTGCTGCTCACCAATACGCACTTATCCATCATGGCCTTTATGGGCATCATCATGACGGTGGGAATTGTCGTGGAATACTCCATTGTGCTGGTCGATTTTGCAAACCGGCGCCTGGAAGACGGGCTCAGCGTCCGCGATGCCATCGTGGAAGCAACCCGTGTCCGTTTGCGACCGATCCTCATGACCTCGCTCACCACCTGGCTGGCACTGCTCCCGATGGCAATCGGACTCGGTGGGGGCGAAGCCAACGCACCGCTGGCCCGTGCCATCATCGGTGGTGTCCTCGGTGCGACGGTCCTGTCGCTGGTCGTGGTCCCCTGCCTGTATTCAATTTTCAAGCGACAGACAGCAACTGCTCCATCAAACCCGGCCCCTAGTCTCCCCGAACTGGCTGGAGAATAAAAACCATGAAATCACTCCTTTGCTACTTTTCCTTGATCTCCCTGCTGGCCGCCCCCTTACTAACAGGTTGTAGGGGCCAACAAGAACCGGCTTCGTCCGTGGCAGCCTCAGCTGAGACGGAGCAAAAGATCGAAGTCACCAGGGTCATTGCAGCAACACTTCCCCGCAGTATGGAAGTGCCGGCCAGCGTCGAACCGTACGAGCGTGTCAAAATCATGTCCCGCCTGGAAGGGCATGTCAAAACGGTCAACGTTGATATCGGCGACCAGGTTAAGTTGGGAGACCTGCTGGCAACACTCCAGGTTCAGGAACTGCACGACGAAGTCACGAGTCGCAGCGAACAAAAGAAACAGGCCGAGGCAGAAGTCAAAAGTCAGGAAGCGGCAATTGCTGTCGCGCAAGCCAACGTGGAACAAACTCGGGCTGGAAAAAGACAATTTCAGGCGCTGCTGACACTGCGATCGCGGGAACTCGCCCGCATCACCGGCTTAGTCAACAACGGTGCCCTCCGAAAAGAGAAGATGGAAGAGGCCCAATTCGCGCTCCAATCCGTACAAGCAAGTTTGGACAAGACCGCAGCTGACATCGTGGCTGCTGAGAAAGAAGTCGCCAAAACCGTTGCTGGCCTGGAAGCCGCCAAGGCAGGCGTCGCGGTCGCCACCGCCGAGTTGAGCAAGAGCACCACGATGGCCGGTTACACAAGTATCAGGGCACCTTTTGACGGACTAATCACCCAGCGGCTGGCCAACACGGGATCCCTGGTACTGCCAGCCAGTGACCCCACGGCAACGGCACTGTTCGAAATCATCACCGACCAGCGGATGCGCGTCGTCAGTTTTCTTCCCATGGAAGCTGCCGGCCTGGTTGACAACGGGGACCCGGTGGAAATTAGTCGCTTACAGGGATTAGCCGGTGTCACCTTAGCAGCCACCGTCACGCGTCACGCGCGGGCTTTCCATCGGGGCGCGCGAATGATGCGCGTGGAAATGGATGTTGCCAATCCAATCCAAGTCGGAGACCGGCAATTCACTTTAAAGTCCGGTGACTATGGTTTTGCCGTCATTGACCTGCACGCCTACGAACAGGTCAGCACGATTCCCCAGTCAGCCCTCTCCATGGAACAATCCAAGACCGGAAAATCCCACGTGATCGTGGTGAATGCCAGCAAGCAATGTAGCAAGCAGGAAGTGCAGATGCTGGTCAAATACAAGAATCCCGGTGGGATTCCGGTGGTCGGGGTCACCGGCCTGGCGCCTGGACAGCAGGTTATTTCTGCGGGGGTTGCTTCCTGGATGTCGACTGCCGAAAAGAACCAGTCCTTACCGGCGGCAGCCAGCCTGGTAGAAAAACCACTCCAAGTTAGTCCCTAGAGTTTTGATATGACTAGTTTTGTTTCCTGAATTTAAATGTGCAACCTAATGAATTGGTTTGAGCGTTTACTAGTAAGCCGTTTGACACTGCTGGCCTCCGTCATGAGCGCCATCGTGATCGCCGGTAATGGTTGCGCGAATTCACAGTTGCTGCACGTAAACACTGGCTCCATGTCAGCGCCAGCGACCGCGCTCGATTCGGTCTCTAAAGAGAAGCCATTGGCAACGATCAACCACGAGCCGATGATCCAGCCTGTCGTTCAGCAGACGACACGCGACGAACCCGTTATTTCTTCAACCGGCAGCGAGCCAGACCCGATCAGCGATGCGGCTTCGCAGGAAGCCCGCTCTGAAATTGATCTCTGGCAAGCACTGCAACTCGGCGGTGCCAATGGCCTGCTGGTACAACTGGCACAACAACGCGTCGAAGAATCTCATACCCGTTTACTGGCGGCACAAGCCAACTGGTTACCATCGATCCGGTTCGGAGTCGGTTACAACCGGCACGACGGTCAGTTACAGGCGACCCACGGGGGCGTCGTTCCCTCGAGTCGCAACTCGTTATTCGCTGGCGGGGGCCTGGGATTGGGGCAAGCGCCTTTGGCCGGAGGTGCCGGTGGCCCACCGCGGATGATGATCAACTTTTCGCTCGCCGATGCCTGCTTCGAACCGCTGGTTGCCGATCGCCTGTTGACGGCAGAAGTTGCCAACCAGGACAGCACGTTTAATGACGCTCACTTGCGGGTGGCCCTGGTCTACCTTGATTTACTCGAAGCCCATGCCCTGCATACTAACGCGATTCAATCCCAAAAGGATGTCCAGGCCCTGGTCAAGCTAACAACTCTGTTTGCTGAGCAAGGTGCCGGTTCGCAGGTCGAAGTCGATCGGGCCAAGACTGAATTATCTCAGCACCGCCTGGCACTGCTTGATGCCGCTCGACTTATCCATGTCCGTAACGCTCAGCTGGTCCAGCTACTTCATCTCGAGGCAACTCAACAGCTGACACCACGAGAAGAAGTTCTGCATCCCATCGTGCTGGTGGAAGAGGACCATGACGTGCATCATCTGATTGACGAAGGTCTAGCACGTCGACCGGAATTACTGCGACAACAATCGGCCCTGGATGCCGCCGTACTGAGAACTTGCCAGGAATCCTGGCGCCCCTGGCTACCGAACGTGCAGGTCGGCGGCAGTGCCGGTACCTTTGGGGGCGGGCCGTCGGGCAGTTTCAATCAGCAAGCAGGGCGCGCCGACCTGGACGTGCTGGCTTTTTGGGAATGGCGAAACATGGGTATCGGCAACCAGGCCGTCCTCTGGCAACGTGACAGTCAACTGCGACAATTGGAGACCGGCCTGGCGATGCTCCGTGACCAGGTAGCGGCCGAAGTGGTGACAGCCAGCCAGGAGATCCTCAACTATCGCGGTCAAATGAAGGCCGCCCAGGAGAGCCTGACAACGGCCAAATCGAGTTACCAGCGGAACTACCAGCGGGTACGTCAAGCCGAGGGGTTACCAATCGAACTGCTACAAGCGATCCAGGCGCGGATCCAGGCCCGCAATTCCTATACCCGCAGCGTAACGCAATACAACAAGGCACAATTCCGACTCTTAAGAGCCATCGGAAAAATCCCCGAGAGGGCCGCAGAGCCGGCAACCCCGTAGGCCGTAACGGGAGAGCATCAGGCCCAGTCGCGACCGGTGGCCTGCTTGACTCGGTCTTCGTAATTGCCGAGCAAGCCTCCCACCACGTCCCATTCGCTGTCACGACGCACTTCGATATCACCATGTTCATTGACGCGAACGATGGTCTCGTCGTTGACCCCGGCAGTCTTCAGGTCACTGGCCTGCATCTCATCATCACTGAGCATGGTCGCCAAGACTTTACCAGTCATTTCTATAAATCTCATGAACCTTGTCCTTTTGCTGCCCCACAACTTCTTGCCTGGCGACCGCCGCTGGTCGTTCACAAACTGCCGCTCATCCTAACAAAAAACTGTTTTCTCGCATATCATTAGTCGCCGCTCAATCCGTTTGAACCACCGCCCGTACCGCTTCGCAAAAATCGAGTATTTGCTGCACCGGCAGAGCTTCCGCCCGGATTTGCAGCGACAGGCCCTGATTCTGAAGGATTCCGTCCACGGTCGGCTTATCGAGTTGACCTTTGAAGGCGCTGACGACAACACTGCGTAAATACTTGCGGCGATGAAGAAAAATAGCTCGCACGAATGAATGAAAGAAACTGATGTCGGGAATTAAACTCCGCTTTTGCGGAGCCAATTGAATATGAATAATTGCTGACTGCACCCGCGGCCGCGGCCAAAAGACACTGGGCGGTAAGGTGCGGACCACTTGAACCTCGCACTGACTCTGCATCCAAACGCTTAGTGATCCATAATCCTTCGTCGAGGGACTTGCTACCAGGCGGTCAGCCAGTTCTTTCTGGATAGTCACCGTCATCGAATTGGGGAGCACCGAGGTGTCCAACAAGTTCGAGATGATTGGTGTTGCCACGTGGTAAGGCAAATTGGCAACCAGCTTAAGCTGGCGACTGCCGGCAACCGCCAGCTTCTCCTGTAGCATCTCGAGCACGACCGGGTGCATCTGGTTCTTTGTCCTGAGAACATCCTGGCAGAGCAGGGTTACATTCTTGAAATCAACCAGTTCCTGGCTGGCCAATTCATGCAGTTGCCGATCAATCTCGACACTTACCACCTCCGCCACGTGCGGAGCAATCAGAGCGGTCAGTGATCCCGTGCCCGTACCGACTTCCAGGACCACATCATCGGGACCAAGATCTGCTGTCTCGGCAATCAGCTCGACCAGGTTCAAGTCGATCAGAAAATTCTGACCTAGCTTAGTAAACGGCCGAATGCCAACTTCGCGAAACCTGCGAATCAGGAACTGAGCCGTTTGACGTTGTACCATAGTTACAATCCAAAAATGGCTGCGGCCAGAAACCAGCAGCAACCAGGGACCAGCGGTTAGGAGGGTGGCTCAGGTGCCAACTGGCGTTGTACGTACTTGGCCAGGATGTCGGTCTCCAGGTTGACCGGATCTCCCGTTTTCAATTCACCGAGCGTGGTCACTGCCAGCGTATGAGGAATCAGCGCTACGCTAAAACGATCTTCCACGACATCGACCAGCGTCAGGCTAACCCCGTCGACTGCAATCGACCCTTTCGAAGCAATCTGCCTCATCAAGCGACTTGGAGCGCGGAACCAAGCCAGTGTCCAGTCCTGGTTATCAAGGCGTTCGTGCAGATGGCCCAGGTCATCAACATGACCTGTGACATAATGTCCCCCCAGGGCATCTCCTACCTTCAGAGAGGACTCCAGGTTAACCATCGCGCCGGCTTTCAGGTACTGCAAATTAGTCCGTTTCAGGGTCTCTTCACCGGCATCAAAGGCCAGGCAGTCAGCTTCTTGTTCTACCATGGTCAGGCAACAACCGTTGACCGCAATGCTCGCTCCAATCTCTGCCTGTGCTGAAATCTCTGCTGAGCGAATTACCAGCCGAACAGCAGGATCCTTATTGATCACCTCATCAACGGTAGCCTGCGTTTCCACTAATCCAGTAAACATCTACTCGGTTCCTGCTCAAACCAACTGGGCAACAGTCTCAACATCGCAACGATCCAACCATGGATTCCTGCCACAACGATCACTTGCATAGTAAGATGGCAGCGTGTCAACCGCAACCGTCTGCCATGGCGGTGTCATTACCACCGCCTAGCCAAAGCGGCCTGCATCGACGACAATAGTCGGACCAGAGACCGTGGCTTTCGATGCTTCAGCCTGTTCGAAAAGTGGGCAGCAAAGACGCTCGTGACAACCCAACAGGAGAGCCATTCGTCTGGAAAAATCTACCACTAAAACCAGTTTCGAGGATAGGAAGTTAACCATGAGCTTGATTGCAAGCATCCACGGTCGCCAAATATTGGACAGCCGAGGGAACCCTACTGTGGAAGTCGAAGTCACACTTAACGACGGATCGTTTGGCCGCGCGGCGGTTCCCAGCGGTGCCAGCACCGGAATTCACGAGGCCTGGGAATTACGAGATGGAGACGAAAGTCAGTACCTGGGAAAAGGTGTGTTGAAAGCGGTTCAGAATATCAACACGACGATCACCGATGCATTGCTTGGCCTGGATGCCTTAGAGCAGCAGGGAATCGACCAGCAGATGTTGGAATTAGACGGTACGGCAAACAAGAAAAACCTGGGAGCCAATGCTATCCTGGGCGTGTCGCTGGCCGTCGCCAAAGCGGCTGCGGCACACAAGAAACTACCACTCTTTCAATACCTGGGGGGCAGCGAGGCGAACCTGCTGCCAGCTCCCATGATGAACATTGTCAATGGTGGAGAACACGCCGACAATTCCGTTGACGTTCAGGAATTCATGGTGATGCCACTTGGTTTTTCTTCCTTTTCTGACGCCCTACGATGTGGTACCGAGATCTTTCACCAACTCAAAAAGGTTCTCAACGCCAAGGGGCTCAATACTGCCGTCGGGGACGAGGGCGGGTTTGCACCTGACCTGGGTAGCAACGTGGAAGCACTGGCCCTCATCATGGAAGCGATTGAAAAGGCGGGGTACCAGCCGGCAGAGCAGGTCTACATCGCCCTGGACGTGGCTGCCACGGAACTGTACGACACGGAACGGGCCGTTTACACCATCGACAACCAGCAATTGGAAGCAGCCGGCATGGTTGATCTGCTCAGCGACTGGGCCGACCAGTATCCCATCTGTTCGATCGAAGACGGTTGCTCGGAAGACGACTGGGATGGCTGGAAAGCACTCACCGAACGACTGGGCAGTCGAGTTCAACTGGTCGGGGATGACTTGTTCGTCACCAATACAGAACGGCTACAACGTGGCATCGATGAAGGAATCGCCAACAGTATTTTAATCAAAGTCAACCAGATCGGAACTCTCAGCGAAACGATCGCTGCCATTGAACTGGCCAATCAACACGGTTACACCAGTGTCACCAGTCACCGCAGTGGTGAAACCGAAGATGCAACGATCGCAGATTTAGCAGTTGCCTTGTCGACCGGGCAGATCAAGACCGGTTCGGCATCCCGCAGCGATCGGATGGCCAAGTACAATCAGTTGTTGCGAATCGAAGAGCAACTGGGCGAGACCGCCCGCTACGGAGGTCCGCTCTTCCACCGCGAATAATCGGCCTCTACTGCTGCAATGCCTAGTTTCGGGAACAACCTGGCAGATTGACTCATGAATCAGCTCGACTCCAGCAAGCAACCGCGGATTACGGATTCCCCCTGGTACTGGCTCTATCTCTATTGCACCTTCGGCCTGATGGCACTGGTCGTGGCCGGACCCAAGATTGCGCAACTGCAACTGCAATCTGAACAGAACTACCAGGGACGTCAACGGGCCAACCAGCAAGCCGCCGGCCAAGAGATCACGATCCCTCTGGCGACGCTCGAGGACCGCAAGGTGAAGCTCACGCCACTGTTCCTGATTCTTGCTGCCTTGCTCTGCATCGGTTGGGTTTCACTCTGGTACCGCCACTTTGTTCGGCGTCCTAACTCCTCTTCATCTTCCCTGACGACACCTGATCCATGACCTGGCTGTTTGAAACACCTACTTACATACTCAGCTTTGGCGGCCTGGCCACGGCCTGCTGCCTAGGTGGCTGGATCCAGCTTCGACATCGCGTGCTGGCTTACCTGACCGGCCTTTGTATCCTGATGACTGGATGCCTGCTGGCGGTCGAGCACTACGTGATTACGCCGCTGGAAGAAGTCGAAATAACGCTTCGGCAAATCGCCAGAGACCTGGAAAGCAACCGTTTAGACCGCATCTTGCAGCACATCCACTCGAAAGCACCGGACATACGCCAGCTGGCAGAGAATGAATTCAGTAATTATCGCTTCGAACGAGTTTCCATCCGGGGAAAAATAGAGATCCAGGTCGATACCAGCACCAAGCCATACCAGGCGGAGACAAAATTCAACGTGGTGGCGGTGGGCCGCTTAAGTCGCAGCGGCGCGGAGACAATGCGGGTTCCGCGACTGGTAACGGTCACGTTTCTCAAAGAAGGCGACCAGTGGAAAGCGGTGGGGTACGAACACCGTTCGCCGTTTGGCAACATCTACCAGAACCGTTATCGCTAGGCAGCCAGCGTTACTTGGTTTCCACCATCAACTGATGGGTCTTGGGATCGTAGACATAGCTACCCCCTTCCGGCAGCTCGGGCAGTTGAATCTGCCCAAACTCGATGATCTCTTTCATGAATTCCTCGTGACTCTTAGGGAAACGCCCGTTGGTCGCTTGGAACAATTGCATATTCTTGGGAATCACGATCTCGAAAATGATTTTTTCCTTAGCACGAAAAAAACTAACTGCCGGCTGCGCGATAATCTGGCCAGTCCCTTTGTGCCTTTCGAGCTTGCGCCCTTTTTTTCCGACTCCTACCCCGGCTACCTCGCGGGTCGGTTCTCGCGCTGGCTCGGCAGTCGCAGGAGCCTGTTCTGCTTCCTTTTTTGAAGATCCTTTCGGCCTGCAACCAGCGCTGATCAAAAGGCCGGTCATCAATACGCACCACAACGCTGCTGTCGCTCGTAGATTCATCACCGCACCTCCTTATTTTTTTCCAGAGTCAATTCCCACTGCTGCATCTCCAACAGTAACTTAGACTGTGTCAGATTGTAGTCCAGTGGTGTCAGCGAAACATATCCCTTTTCCAGCACGGATACGTCGGTTGGCTGAGGTTCAGGCGGTGGCGGGGGTTCGTTGGTCGCCCAGTAATAAGTTCGCCCCTTGGGATCGATTCGTTTCAAAAAATCCTCGCCATACCTGGCCACCGCCATGGGAACAACGTGCAGCTCCGGAGATCCCTGGCAGGCCGCCAGCGGAATATTCAAGTTATAGAGACGGGACGGGTGGTCCTGCTGGGCAAGTAATTGTTCAATAACCTGGCCGGCAATCTGGGCCGCACGATCGTAAGCCATGACGGTTCCTTCTTCCAGTGAAACAGCAATGCTGTTGATTCCAAAAAAGGCGCCTTCCAAGGCTGCGGCGAGCGTTCCCGAATACAACACGTTGATACCCGCATTCAAACCACGATTAATTCCGCTCACCACCAGGTCGGGCGGCTCATCAAGCAGTTCAGAAATACCCAGCTTCACGCAATCAGCTGGACTCCCGTCGACTGCCCAGCCGGCAACCTGGCTGTCATCACCGAACGGTTCTGCGGTCAGTGGCCTGAGATAGGTAATCGAATGGCTCACACCACTCTGCTCAGTCACCGGGGCCACCACGTCAACGCTGCCCAAGTTCCTTAGAACCCGCTGGATAGCTTGCAACCCGGGAGCATTGAACCCGTCGTCGTTGGTCAACAGAATACGCACGATTATCTCAGCTGTCTCCAAGAAGGCCCTGCGAAGCAACCGGATAACCAGCACGAGCAACCTGGCCACGGGCAGATTCCATCATAGTGACTGCTTGCCGCCGACACAACGAGCGATCGCGTAACTCATTCCACTAGCAGATATTAGGCAGAAGGAGCAGGGCATACTTCCGGCCTGTGCAAATCGGTCCTATAATCGTGTCTTGTTCAAGTTGTCCCGCTGGTCGATTACTGGCGGGATTTTTCTTTTCCAGAGAAGGCAGGGGGTCAGGATACCCAATCGATGAGTAGTCCCGCTAATCTCCCGAAGTCCGCTAAGCCACGCGTCAACCAGGAACGCGTGCTGGTGCTTGATTTCGGATCTCAGTATTCGCAACTGATCGCCCGGAGAGTACGGGAACTGAATGTCTACTGCGAAATTGTCCGGCACAACATTACGGCTGAACAGATTCGCAAACACCAGCCCAGTGGGTTGATCCTCTCGGGTGGTCCATCGAGCGTTTACGAGGAGAACGCGCCGCAATGTGACCCCGAGTTATTCCAAATGGAACTGCCAATTCTCGGCATCTGTTACGGCATGCAGCTGGCCTGTGACGCCCTCGGGGGCCAGGTAAGCAATGCTCCCGCACGGGAGTACGGGCGTGCTCGACTGCATATTGATGATTCGGTCGGATTACTCTCCAACGTAACTACCGAAACCGACGTTTGGATGAGCCACGGAGATCAGGTTTCGGAAGTTTCAGACAATTTCCTTTCGCTGGCCCATACCCAAACTTGTCCGGTTGCTGCCGTCAAACATAAATCGCTGCCAGTCTTCGGTCTGCAATTTCATCCGGAAGTTACACATACACCCGAAGGCGGCAAGGTACTCTCAAACTTCCTGATCGATGTTTGCGGATGTTCTGGCAGTTGGAAGCTTGGCGACCTGGTCCAGGAGTTGATTGAGCAGATCCGGCAGCAAGTGGGCGACGATCGAGTCATCTGCGGTCTCTCTGGTGGCGTTGATTCTTCGGTCACGGCAGCCTTGTTGTACCAGGCAATCGGTGACCAGTTGACTTGCATCCTCGTGGACCATGGCCTGCTGCGCAAGAACGAACAAGAGGATGTCATCAAGGCTTTCACTGAACATTTTCACGCCGATTTACGTGTCATCCAGGCACAAGAGGAGTTCCTGCAGGCGTTGGCGGGAGTTTCCGATCCGCAGGAGAAGCGGCAAATCATCGGCCACAAGTTCATCGAGTGTTTCCGTGGAGAAGCAGAAAACATCGACGACGCCCGCTACCTGGCTCAAGGTACCCTTTATCCCGATGTCATTGAGAGTGGCGCAGCCCCTGACGGTCCGGCAGCAACCATCAAATTGCATCACAACGTCGGCGGCTTACCGGAACAACTGGGTTTTGACCTGATCGAACCATTGCGAGACCTGTTCAAAGACGAGGTACGCAGCCTGGGTACAGAATTGGGGCTACCCGACGAGCTTGTCTGGAGACACCCGTTTCCTGGTCCCGGCCTTGCCGTCCGTTGTTTGGGTGAGGTCACCGAAGAGCGTTTGCAGATTCTGCGAGAGGCCGATGCGGTCGTTGTCGAGGAGATCACGAATGCGGGCCTGTATCGTCAGAGTTCCCAGGCCTTTGCGGTGCTGCTACCCGTTCAGAGCGTTGGTGTCATGGGAGATGCACGAACTTACGAGGACACGATCGCAGTTCGTTGTGTCAACACAGATGACTTCATGACCGCCGACTGGACCCATTTACCCTATGATTTGCTGGCCCGTATTTCAACGCGGATCAGCAATGAAATCCAGGGAGTCAATCGGGTCTGTTATGACATTAGCAGTAAACCCCCGGCGACCATTGAATGGGAGTAAGGGGCCAGTTGCCGGATGATTACTGGCAATCATTTCCCTATCGTCACGAGCCACGCCTGAGAGCTGCTCGTTATTCCTCAATCCTGAGCCTGTAGTACGATGATGGCCAAGCAATACATTTTCACGATGGCCGATGTGACCAAGAAACACGGCCCGCACGAGGTATTACAAGATATCTGCCTATCCTTCTACCCCCAGGCAAAGATAGGAGTGTTGGGAAGGAACGGAGCCGGCAAGAGCAGCCTGTTGAGAATCATGGCTGGGGAAGACAACGGCTTCGAGGGTGAAGCGCGGTTGACCAGCGGATTCACGCGTGGCTTTCTGCCCCAAGAACCGGTGCTGGACCCAAAACACGATGTCTGGGGCAATGTGATGGAAGCGGTCGCTCCGCGTCGTCAACTCGTGGAGCGTTACAACCAGATCAGCGTGCAACTGGCTGAACCGCTGGACGATGAAAGCATGCAAAAGCTGTGCGACGAAATGGCCCGCTTACAGGATCAGATTGAGGCCAGCAATTCCTGGGAATTGGACCGGGAAATCGAGACCGCTTTTGACGTCATGAACTTGCCGGATCGCGATGCGGATGTGACCACTCTCTCCGGTGGCGAACGACGCCGCGTGGCACTCTGCAAGTTACTTCTAAAAAAACCGGACCTGCTCCTGTTAGACGAGCCGACGAACCACTTGGACGCGGAAGCCGTAGCCTGGCTAGAACGTCATTTAGCTGAGTATCCGGGCACCGTGGTGGCCGTCACGCACGATCGCTACTTCCTGGACAACGTCGCCCAGTGGATCCTGGAATTAGACCGGGGCAGGGGGATTCCCTGGGAAGGAAATTACTCTTCCTGGCTGGAGCAAAAACAGCAGCTCCTGGCGACTGAATAAAAGACTTCCCAGGCCCGGCAAAAAACACTACAGCGCGAACTCGAATGGGTACGAATGGCACCGCGGGCACGGCAGGCCAAGAGCAAGGCACGTCTGAAGGCCTATGAACAAATGGCTGCCCAGAAGTACGAAGACCGCCTGGATGATTTCGAAATTCAAATTCCTCCGGGCAGGCACCTGGGTGACCTGGTCGTGGAAGCCAGCGGGGTAACCAAAGGATACGGCGATCACATCTTGATGGATCAGATGGATTTCAAACTGCCTCCTGGCGGGATCGTCGGAATCATTGGACCCAATGGATCCGGTAAAACAACACTACTCAGAATGATCACTGGAGAAGAATCACCCGACCAGGGTGAGTTGCGCATCGGACCAACGGTCGAAATTGGTTATGTCGACCAGGATCGAGATGCACTTGCTGCCGAAAAAACCGTGTTTGAAGAGATTTCCGGGGGACATGAAACGCTCGAAATGGGTGGCCGCAAGGTCAACAGCCGGGCTTACGTTTCACGATTCAACTTCCGAGGTTCGGACCAGGAAAAGAAGGTCGGCGACCTTTCCGGAGGTGAACGGAACCGGGTTCAGCTGGCCAAGCTATTGCGACGCGGTTCCAATTTGCTGCTGCTGGATGAGCCGACCAATGACCTGGACGTTGATACGCTACGAGCCCTGGAAGAAGCCATCCTCAATTACGTCGGCTGCGTGGTCGTGATCAGTCATGACCGCTGGTTCTTGGATCGGGTAGCGACTTCGATTCTCGCCTTTGAAGGGGACGGCCACGTCCACTGGTGCGATGGCAATTTCCAGTCGTATCAAGAGCAGAGCCAGGATCGCCTGGGCCTGGACCCCGATCAACCCCGCAAGTTTCGTTACAAACGCCTTTCCCACTGATCTGGCGGCTGCAACCGGTCGACTGGGGGGAGAGCACCCTGGGCGGCAATCACTTGAAAGACCAAAAAATCGACCGCTAGAGAGCTCGATCTCTTGACCATTTCAACCTGATGGAGTACCACAAGACCTGCAAGCTTTCGCTGAGTCCATTGACGATTCAGCGGCAACTGTTTACCAATTCCAAACCAATGAGTAACAGAGGATTCTCAACGTGACTATCACCCGTATCGGATCAAACCCAAGGTATGCTTCTAATTGGAACCAGGCTTTCACCGACAGCAAGCCCAAGAAAAAGACTTCCAAGAAAAAAAAAGACCACTAAAAAGAAAACGGCTCGCAAATCCAAACGCTAAGGGCCCCAGCAACCTAAACTGAGAGTCAACTCCATGAAAGTTCATTTACGTTATTGCTCTTCGTGAAACTACGAGCCCAAGGCCGTCAGTTTGGCGAGCCAAATCTTAACTGCCCACAAGCAACAACTTGAAAGCATGGAATTGCAACCTTCAAGTGGCGGTTGTTTTGAGTTGACGCTTGATGGTGATCTCGTCTACTCCAAGCTAGCCACCGAAGAGTTCCCGGACGAAGCGGCGATGGTAACGCTGATTGGGGAGCGTCTCGGCTAGCGGGTCGAGACGGATCCCTGCCATTTGCGACTGCGGCGAGTCAGACAGGCGTGCAACCTGGTGCAAGTCGCCCTGACTCGCACCAGCTGCTTTAAGCCCGCGAGAGAAACTCACCGCTGCGCGTATCAACCTTGATACGCTGCCCCATCGACAGGTATTCCGGCACTTGCACGATCAAACCGGTCTCCAGCGTCGCAGGCTTTGTGCGATGGGTTGCAGAATTTCCTTTGACGCCCGGATCACATTCGGTCACGTCTAATTCCACAGCGCTCGGCAACTGGATTCCTACGCACTCATCGTTATAGATGAGCACCAGGATGCCCTCTAGCTCTTCGGTCACGTAGAGCATTTGATTGGCAACCAGTTCGCGATCAATCGCATGCTGGTTGAAATCATTTTGATCGAGAAAATGAACTTGCTGGCCATCGCTGTACATCAACTTAACCGGACGGCGCTCGAAATCTGCTGCTACCAGCGACTCGCTCCCCTTCAGCGTAATGTCTATTTTTTGCCTGGTCACCAGATTGCGGCCGCGAAATTTATACAACGTCGCTGCTCCCCGCGCCGAGGGTGTCTGCACTTGAACCGTCTCGATCAGCACCGGGGTCTCCTGGCTCACTACCACGGCACCCGGTTTAATCTCTTTAGCTTGCATCGTTAGAATCCTGATACCACGCTGTTTAGACGAATCCACCTGACTGAGGATCGACGACAACCCCTTTGCAAAGCCCTGCGAGACACTCGAGTACGTTCAGCAAAGCACCGGGATCCAAGAACCCATCGTCGTCACCAAACGCATCCATCTGTTCGAAATGAAAGACTTCAAAACGGGCATCACAGGCATCAAGCTGAGCTGCTTTCTCCTGCTCTTCGTCGGTCAACCCGGAAAAATCCAGCTCCTGTTTCAATTCGTCAACCTGCAGTGGAATTTCTTCACCGGCCAGGTAGGTTACGTCCATGGCCGCGAAATCGCTGGGAGAAATCAGCGTCAATGACTCCATCTGCCCACCGCCATCAGCGCGTATTTCCTCCACCTGGTAACTCGTCTCAAGCTCGCTGAGAGCCTGTTTAATCAACTCCACAGAAGGCCGGCTTACTGACTCAAAGAGGACGAAATAGGTCTCTCTCCAGCGATAGATAGGGTTCTCAAATAATGACATGCTCCACTCAACCTTTCCGACAGCGTTGCGATCGACCAGGATCGCTACACCTTAACCGAGCCTTCTTGGCTCGCCCACCCCGGGCAAAAAAAGCACTACCAGGAATCTCGATTATCATTTGATCCGTACCACTTTTGCATCTCTTCCAGTATCTGGTCACGCTGCAGACGACTGGCCCACAACGATTCATCCTGGTCCAAACGGACTTCATAATCACCCTCACACTGACAGTCCTCCTGTCCACAAAAATGAGGGACATCAGAAATCCACATAATGCGATACATGGGCACATGCTTGTCGTCAATCAAACAAAAAACTGATGTCATTTCAACCTCTCTCCTTCAGTCTTCCTTTTTGCCCAGTTCGATAGATCTCTCTGTAGCAGCACGCACAGCTTCCATGACCGCCGCTCGCACTCCTCGCTCCCTAAGCACGCCCAGCCCCGCGATCGTGGTACCACCCGGACTGGTAACCTGGTCAGTCAACGCTGACGGATGCTGACCACTCTCGAGTACCAGGCGGGCCGCTCCCAGTACCGTTTGGGCTGCCAGCTTGGCCGCCACCTCGGCAGGTAATCCCATCGCAACACCGCCCTCAGTCATGGCTTCAATTAACAAATAAGCATAGGCAGGGCCGGAACCGGAGAGCCCCGTGACCGCATCAATGTGATGCTCCTCCAAGGCAAAGGCTAAACCAACCGCGGTCAGCAAATGTTCAACTCGCTCAGAATCTGCAGCCGTCGCTCCAGGCCCGGCTGCATAAGCAGAAGCAGCTTCGCCAATTAAACAGGGTGTGTTTGGCATCACGCGAATGACGCGCGTCGTTCCCAATTGATCCTGCAGATAGTCAAGCGAAATCCCAGCGGCAATCGAAACCACCAGCGTATCGGCCGCGATCTGGCCTGCTAGCTGCGCCACAACCTGCGGAATCACCTGAGGCTTGACCGCCAGCAGACACAACTCCGCCTGGCACGCCTGCTGCTCATTTGCTAGCAAACGACTGCCAGCCACCTGCTCCAGGAAAAGCTGGGCAGCTTCCTCAGACGGATCATAGAAGCCTATCTGGTCCGCTTCAAGACGGCCAGCCTTGACAAAGCCGCTGGCCAGCGCACGTGCCATTTGGCCTCCACCCAGAAATCCAATCCCTAGTTGACTCATGATACGACTCTCGACCTCTCAGCAGTCTCCTTAACCGTCTCACGGCGGTGACTTAGTAAAACGAACGACCTCTGCAATCCTTGAATTTAACGAAATTTCCTGGTTTCACCAGCCTAACAGGATTCTGGCCAGGGCAGACGAAGCGAGCCTCCAGAATGGGCTAGACGCAACTGCCGCCATTTGCGACACTCCCGCCGCTCATCGACTGCTGGTAAGCAGTCCAAACTCCCAAACCTGCCTTATCCACTCAAACCAAGTTTTCCATTGGTCTCTGAGCTTTGCAGACCATGGTCATTTCGATCTGGAGTAAAAGGAATCAAAACCGTGAAACGTAATCATGTAAGCGTCTCTTGCCTGGTCTTATTCAGTCTCTTGCTAGGTACGGTCCGCGTATCGGCAGAAGAGAGTTTCTTCAACAAACTCAATCCTTTCAAGAAGAAGGATCCGGCGCCGGTTAGAGTTCACATAGCAGATAAGCCAAAGACCGGTCTGTCATGGCCTCAATGGAAGCCTATCAAGATGCCTTGGAGTGGGCCTTCCTTTACCTTCACGCCAACCTGGGTTTCCAACAACTTGAAACCGCCCAGTTTCAGTGCCACTTGGACGCGCATGAGTCGTAGCAGCAAAGATTTCTACGACAAATCGAAGACTGTTTTGATGCCCTGGTCGAAACCGGCTATCTCGAAAGCTTCCGCAACGCGCCCGTCCACGAATTCTCGAGGAGTCTATCGTGCCATTCCCAAGAATACGCCAGCCAAGAAGAAATCCTTCTTTTCTTCTTTTTTCAGCAGCAAGCCTGACCCCCAAGAGCGGAGCCGCACGGTAGGGGAGTTCTTATCCCAAGAGCGTCCTCAACCCTAGCCGTTAACTGGGTTGATGTCCCCTGTCATGCCGCTGACAGTCGCTTAGAATCTAGGCATGACAACCGATCTTATTTTAGGCACTGCGGGCCACATTGATCATGGCAAGACTGCCTTAATCCGCGCCTTGACCGGAACAGAAACCGATCGACTTCCGGAAGAAAAACGGCGCGGCATCACGATTGAACTGGGATTTGCGCAGTTGGAGTTAGACTCCTTTCGCCTGGGCATTGTCGATGTCCCAGGACACGAGCGTTTCGTGCGCAACATGCTTGCCGGAGCCAGTGGCATGGACTTGGCCATGCTCGTGGTGGCGGCCGACGATTCGATCAAGCCACAAACTCGTGAACACCTGGAAATTCTACGACTGTTACGATTAAAGGCAGGCGTCATCGTGATTACCAAATGTGACCTTGTCGATGACGACTGGATTCAGCTGGTGGAAGAGGAAGTGCGGGAGCTATGCCAGGGGACCGTTTTGGAAACGGCCCCCATCGTCCGGACCAGTGCCGAAACGGGGCAGGGGATTGATGAACTTCGTGCGGCTTTACTTAGTTCTGCCCGGCAAGCCACCGAGACCCTGGCCTCCGACCTTCAAGATGCCCCTTTTCGCATGGCCATCGACCGTGTCTTTACCATGACCGGTCATGGCACCGTGGTGACAGGCAGCGTCACCAGCGGGCAGACAGAATTAGGGGCTGAGCTAGAAATTCAACCAGAGACGATACCCGTGCGTGTGCGTGGCTTACAGAATCACGACGAGTCGGTGGAGCGGGTTATTCGCGGCCAACGAGCCGCCATCAACTTAGCTGGCATTCACCACAACGATCTGACGCGTGGCCGAGAGTTAGCAGCGCCGGGGCACCTGGTCTCGCATCGCCTGCTGACTGTCTCGCTACGATTACTAGAGAGAATTGCTCGTGGGATCAAGAAAAGACGTCAAGTGAGGATTCATGTTGGCACGGCGGAAGAACTGGGATCGGTTCAATTATTAGGAGTCGACGAACTAAAGCCTGGAGAACAGGCCTTCGCCCAGTTGCATCTGCAGAATCCGGTTGCCGTGGTCTGGGATCAACCGTTTGTCCTGCGAGACCAGTCCCCGATGGTAACCATTGGCGGGGGACGGGTATTGGACCCCAGTGCTCGCAAGATCCGCACGACGGCAAAGGAGTCATTACAGTACCTGGTTGACTTGCAATCTGACGAAGCGGACACCCGCGCTGCCAGCACGCTCTATTTGGCTGGCCAACACGGTTGGGATCCGGCAGACTTACCGCGGACCGCCGGTATCGCCAATCCTGTCGGGATTGCTGAGCGACTCCGCGAAGAGGGAATTCTACGGGAAATCACGTTGTCTCATTCTCGGGTCATCCGCATTCATACGGAGGTGCTGCTGCAACTATGCCAGCAGATCGAGAGTGCCTTGCTTCAATTGCACCAGGCAACACCTCTACAGACCATGCTTGACCTAAACCGACTCAAGAAACGGTTCGCTTACCTGGCCGGTCCAGCGGTGCTAGACGCCGTACTCCAGGAAATGGAGCAGAAGAAGACCATTCGGCTCAACAATCAGCGGATTGGATTAATTGGACAAGGTCCCAAGCTGTCTCGGAATGAGCAAAAACTGTTAACGCAATTGGTGGAACAATTTCGGCAAAGTGGACTTGAGACCCCGAGTACTCAGCAGTGTCAACAGTCGGCATCCCGTAATCAGGAGTCCGTCCCGGACTTATTGGCCCTGGCAGCCGCCAACGGTGAGCTGGTTCAAATCAGCCAGGAGTACTACCTGCACACTGAAACGGAAGAGCAAGTTCGTCAACAGCTGACCGAACATCTCTCCGTTGACAATGGTCTCACGCTTAGCGAGATTCGGGAACTACTAGGAACAACCCGCAAATTCGCTGTTCCCCTGTGTGAATACTTCGATGAAATCGGTTTTACGCGTCGTGACGGCTCACTACGTTACCGGAACTGAGCACCAGCCTCTTGATCCGCGACGATCAGGCACCGAAAATAGAGGGAGACCCGGAAGCTGGGAAAATCCTCTCCGGCTCCTTAAATTCACCGGGTCAGTATCGCACTTGAGAGAGGAAGCGGACAGCTTATGTCCAACCTGTTACGTAACATCCCGTCGGTTACCGAATTGCTCGAAAAACCGCCGTTGCAGCAGATCACCAATTCGCTCCATCGGAGCGTGGTGGTACATCATGTGCGAGGGTTCTTAGACCAGTTGCGATCTCAGGTTCAAACGGCCAGTGACCGGATCCCGATACCGGGTGCAAGCGAATTAGCTGAACGGATAGCCGCCTGGATTCTGGTAGAAGAGGTTTCGCCATTACGACCGGTCGTCAATGCCACCGGAATCCTTTTACATACAGGCCTGGGACGCGCACCGCTGGCCGCCGAGGCGATCGAAGCGATGGGAGAGATCGCCGCGGGCTATGCCAGCGTCGAACTCGACCTGACTAGCGGACAACGGTCTCAGCGCATGCGGGCAGTGGTACCGCTACTAAAAGAACTAACCGGTGCCGAAGCGGCGGCTGTCGTTAACAATAATGCCGGAGCAACCCTTTTGACGTTGTCTGCAGTTGCAGCCGGCAAGGAAGTGATCGTCTCACGGGGCCAACTGGTAGAAATCGGCGGCAGCTACCGTTTACCTGACGTCATGCAGGCGAGTGGCGCCCAGCTCAAGGAGATCGGTACCACCAATAAAACGCGCTTAGCCGATTATGAAAACGCGATCGGTCCGGATACGGGTGCCTTGCTACAAGTCCACACCAGCAATTATGTGATTGCTGGATTCAGCGAATCGACTTCCTTACCGGACCTGGTCAGCCTGGGCCAGCAGCATCAGTTACCGGTCATTGACGACATCGGCTCGGGAGCCTTGATTGATTTCCAGAAATTTGGCATCCAGGATGAGCCGACGGTCGCTGGCAGCATCCGTGCTGGTGCCGACCTGGTGTTATTCAGTGGTGACAAGTTACTCGGTGGGCCACAATGCGGAATCATTGTCGGACGGCAACGCTGGATCGAGAAAATCACAAAACATCCACTGATGCGAGCATTGCGAGTCGACAAGGTGACTCTTGCCGGACTCCGAGCAACTCTGCAACTCTATCGTGATCCCGAAACCGCCTGTCAACGCGTTCCCCTACTGACGCTGCTCAACACATCCATTGAGAATCTTCGTCAACGGGCAGAACGCCTGGCGCCTCAACTGAATGAATCTGCTGCCATCAAAGACATCACGGTCATCGAGGATATCACCTACTTGGGAGGTGGCTCGGTACCGACCCAAGCCATCGCAACTTGTTGCTTGTCACTGGCTTCCGCCAGCGGTTCGATCGACGCCCTGGCTGCCCAGTTACGATCAGGAAACATTGCAGTCGTAGGGCGCATTCATCAAGACCGTCTGTTGCTCGACTTGCGCAGTATGCTGGCCTCGCAAGACCAGCTGCTAGTGGCTGCATTTACTGCTCTCTAATCGTTTTGCCCCCTTGTGGAACGCTCGTTTGAGTGGCTAGAATTTCCAGCAAGTGGTCCTTCCGCAGATCCTGAAGATTCATGAATGGATTCCCCCTCAGAAAAACGTCTGCACGACAATGCGTTAATCACTTCATTAGAGTAAGCCGTTTTTGATCGCGGAGTCTTTTTTATGCCGTTCGCAGTTTACAGACGCTGGGCGCTACTGCTAATCGTGGCGTGGTTTATAACGCCCTCTGCGGCGCAGGGCCAGGAATGGCTTGAATCCATCAAGCACCACTGGTGGGGACCATGTGGCGTTGGCAGCTGGAAAAAGGTACGCGTGATTACAGATATTCTGGACGGCAAAGGAAAGGTGACTAGTACTACCAAGTCCGTCACAACCACAACTTTGATGAAAGCAGACCGTCGCGACTACGTACTGCGCATGGAAGTGGAAATGCAGCTGGGTGAAAAACGCTTCGTCGCCGAACCGCGAACCGTTACACGTAATTTCTTTTTTGGTGACAACCAGAAAGCACGCTTCGTACAAACCGGACGGACAGCAAATCTGAAAATCAACGGCCACACGATCCCAGGTACGATCCGCGAAGTCACGCTAAATTCAGAAAAAGGGAAACGGGTAAGCTCCGTTCATTACTCTGCCCAGAATCCACCTTTCGTCTTTAAACGTAAAACTACAGCATCCGACGGTAACGGCCAGTTACAGTACACCACGGAAGTGGATGTACATGAATATGGCATCGCCCATAAGGTTCTCGGTGAATCCAAGCGTGTCTGCCATATCAAAACAGTCCATACCCAGGATAAACTCATCACCATCACCGATGAAGTTTATTGCCCCGATGTTCCCGGCGGTGTCATCGCACATACGTCCAAGACCACCGATCAAGCTGGAAACATCGTCCGTCGCAGTACCCTGGAATTGATCGATTATGCCATTGGCGATAAAGCTTCCGGCAGTCGACGCCCCGGACGGCGTAAAAAACCGCTCCCCTAGCCTGCGGCGATAACGGCCCTTAGCCGTCTCCGCTGCACCTCTTTGTTCACTTCTAGCCAGCGGGTCCGTTGTCAAAGAGCCCAAACAAGGCCATAATACGCAGTTCCCACCAGCACGGTGGTGTCAGGGATGGCAATTCGCCCTGTCGCGCGTCAGCAACCAGGGCCGCTGCAGGCAAAACGTGACCGAGACAGTACAACCCGTTGTCCTGTCTGCCAATTCAAACTAATCGACCCAAACTACTGTCCTTGCCGAATCAACGTGAACTCACCGCTCCGGCGGTTGCCTTCGAAAAAAATCCCATGGACACCAAAGTCAAATATCAAGCAATTACCTTCGACGACGTCTTACTGGAACCCCGCTATAGCGAAGTCATTCCCGCTAGCGTGGACGTGTCGACCCAGCTTACCAAACGAATTTTACTCAATATTCCGTTGTTGAGCTCTCCGATGGATACGGTAACCGAAAGTGCGATGGCAATTGGACTAGCCAAGGCCGGGGGACTGGGGGTTATCCATAAGAACATGTCCCCGGAAAATCAAGCGGACGAAGTTCGGAAGGTAAAACGTAGTGCGAATGGGATTATTGTCGATCCGATCACGCTACGACCAACGGTACCGGTGCACAACGCGCGCCGAGTGATGGACCAGCAAAATGTATCGGGAGTTCCGATCACTGCCGAGGATGGCACGCTGGTTGGCATTCTCACCCGCCGAGATCTCCGCTTTTTAGAGGCAGATGAGCTAGCAATTGCCGAAGTCATGACTCAAGAGAATCTAGTGACAGCTACGGGAACTGTGACACTTGAGCAAGCTGAGAAAATTTTAACGGCTAAAAAGGTGGAGAAACTTTTGCTGGTTGACGAATCATACAAACTAACAGGGCTCATCACGATCAAAGACATTGACATGATGAAGCGCTTCCCAACTGCTAGCAAAGATCCGTCAGGTAGACTGCGGGTGGGAGCAGCGATTGGGGTGCTCGATTACGAGCGTGCGGAGTTTTTGATTAACAACGACGTGGATGTTTTGGTAGTGGACAGTGCCCACGGCCATTCAGCCAACGTGATTGAAACGGTAAAGGAGATCAAGAAGCGCTGGGATATTGATGTCATGGCTGGCAACATAGCCACACGAGAGGGCTGTCAGGCCTTGATTGCCGCGGGGGCAGACGCAGTCAAGGTCGGTATTGGTCCTGGATCAATCTGTACAACGCGGGT
>JAYGDG010000157.1:0-7173 GCA_046583015.1 Pirellulaceae bacterium
GGTGTTTGCGGTGAAACACGGTCAACAGGCAGCAGTATCCCCCATCGTCGCCTTAGCTTCACTTGCATTCTCTGGACGAATGGAGAAGAATAGGGCTATGGTGCTGTTTTGGTAATGACTGTCAAACTCCTTGATCAACAAGGTTTAAATCAAATTCCTGGTGGTGGCAGAGAATCTTGCCACTGCTACCGCGCGGACCAGTATTGGGAACAGGAGAGTCACACGTGAAGTTCTTTTCCAGAATCCAGACTTGGTGGCAAGTGCAGACCGGTCACGAAGAAACCCCCTTTGATGGGGATACATCGGCCTTTTTGGCGAGTGTCGTCGTTCACATCTTTTTACTCGTTGGGTTAGGCCTCTGGCCACTGATCTTCGAGGAAGAGAAGATCGACTTGACCATGACCGAAATAGAAAGGGTCGAAGAGTTAAAGGTCAATGAAGAGGTCTATTTCGACGACCAGCCATCGATTGATATTGGAGCTGTCAGCGTGGCCGATACCGAGATGGCCACTTCTCAAGCTCCCGAGATTTCGGAAGTATCGGCGATTCCCAACCCCGTGGAAATTACTACTGACATTGTCAGCGAGATACCCGTCAACCAGCAGGTTGAAGTGGCGACCGGATTGAAATTCAGCGAGTTGTTGCCAGTGAAGGGGTATGTCGGTGAGAGCACACGTGGGGCGGTTGGGGCGATCGACCGTATCACGCACGAAATACTTTTGTCGATGCAGGAACGGCGTACGCTGGTGGTCTGGTTTTTTGATCAATCGGCGAGTCTTTTACGTGAGCGACAGCTGATTCATGATCGATTTGATCGGATTTATGACGAATTGGGTGTTTTGGAAGCAGCCGGTAATGCGGCCTTCAAGCAGCATGCCAGCAAACCGCTTTTAACGGCCATGGTGGCCTTTGGTCATGAGGTTAGCTATCCCCTTGCTGATCCGACCGACAATTTGACGGATATCAAGGCTGCCTTGAAGAACATTGCCCGTGACGACTCAGGTCAAGAGCGAGTGTTCGAGGCCATTTACAAGACAACCAACAAGTTCAAGAGTTATCGTGACTCGGGACCTGATGGAGAACCCAAACGAAACGTGATGTTTATCGTTGTCACGGACGAAGCGGGTGATGACCAAAAAGGTCTCGAACCGACGATCAAGATTTGTCGCAAGCAGGCAATTCCGGTTTACGTCGTTGGTATTCCCGCCCCGTTTGGCAGGAAGATAACCCAGGTTAAGTGGGTTGATCCAGACCCGAAGTTCGACCAGTCCACCCAGTGGGGCGAAGTTAGCCAGGGTCCGGAGTCTTATTTGCCTGAACGCATCAAGTTGCACTTTTCGGGTTCTCGTGAGGATCGAGCTCCCATCTCGTCAGGTTTCGGGCCGTTTGCCTTAACACGCCTGACGATTGAAACCGGTGGTCAGTACATTCCAGTGCATCCGAATCGACGCGTAGGAAAAGACCTGCGACGTTCAGAAACTTCCGCTTACGCAGCCTATTTTAAACGATTTTTTGATCGGCAACGGATGATGCCCTATCAGCCGGATTATGTTTCGGCCGACGAGTACATGCGACGCATTAACGGGAGCAAGATGCGAAGGTCCTTGATGGAGGCAGCCAACCGATCCTGGTTGACTCCCATGAACGAGCCTCAACTGCGATTTGTCAAGCGTAGTGAAGCTACCTTTGCCACCATGCTTTCCGAAGCTCAAAAGGATGCTGCCGTGCTGGAGCCACGCGTGAATCAAATCTATCAACTGCTAAGACTCGGTGAGTCTGCCAGGGGTGATGAAGAGTCCGTTCGCTGGCAGGCCGGTTTTGATCTGGCGATGGGACGGGTGATGGCAGTCAAGGCACGCACCGAAGCCTACAATGCGATGCTGGCCAAGGCCAAGCGAGGACTCAAATTCACGAACGCCAAGAACAACACTTGGATTCTCACGCCTGCTGACGAGCTTACGGTCGGCAGTCAAGTCAGCAAGACGGGTGAGAAGGCTAAGGAATACTTGCAGCGTGTCGTCGAAGAACACGCTGAGACTCCCTGGGCCTTGTTAGCGCAACGTGAACTGAATGAGCAGATTGGATGGAAATGGGTCGAGGATTTCACCGATCTTTCTCCACCGGCTCGACGTGGCGGTGGTGGCAACAACAACCCGGCAGCAGCAACCAATGACGCTGCTCGCAAGCTTAAGAAGCCGGCCCCGAAGCGAAAGCCACCGAAGCTCTAAACCAGGACTGTTCTCTTGGCAGCAAGAGATAGCAGTTATCTTCGGATTGATGTGGCGTCGTAGGCGAAGTCTTCTTTCAGGTCGTACGCATAAAAGGCCTTCGCGAGATGGCGACCAAGGGCCCGTACGTACATTCTTCGAAAACTCGCTTCAGTCGTTTCTGCCGTATGCCTCGCGCCGTTCTGTGGAAACATAAAGTCGTGGGCAGTCGCCTGGTAGGCGATCTTGTCACCGGCGGTCAGATCGTAGACGGTCGTTGTCACGGTGGCACGTCCTTTGAAAAGCGTCTTTCCTTCCCGCAAACGAAAAGACTCTAAGTCCAGGGCGATGACCCGATCTGCGTTGACGCCACGTCCTAATTCCAGGTAGTCGAGTTCATTCCAGTGATTGCGGTCAATCCAATCCGCGATCTCACTCTGTCGAACCAGCTCAATTTTTTCTACGTTCTTGGCAAGTATCGTCGATACTTCACGAGCAATCATTCCCGAAGGTGAATTGGGACCAGCCGCTGGCGAAGTCGTCATGCAGATGATCGCGACACGCTGGTTGTGAAGGTTGTCATAGATTGGTTTAACCTTGTTGCCCTTGATGACGTACAGGCTGTGAGCCAGTAAGCCACAGCCGGCCAGCGGGACGGTTAAACAGACCAAAATAACGACTGATTGCCAGTGACGAAAACGAATCCGATCCATGTTTATTTCCTGTTTAAAGCAAACGAATAATCCAATCCACACAGATGACCATCCCGACCGTTAGCGCTATCACCACGTCGGCCCGGCTCCCGGGAAGCTTGCCAATCCAGTAACCGCGGAGAGCGGATGCGAGCAGGGCCCAGCTGAGCCATAAGGCCAGTACGGCCAGTGCCGTTCCGCCACTGTTGGCTCGCAAGGAATCCCATATTTCTCCCCGCGTTAAATGGGCCCAGGAAGTTGTCATTCCGCAGGAAGGGCATCGCATGTTCCAGTGTTCAACAAACCAGCAGGGACTTAAACCAAATTGCTCATGAGTTCCGTATCCACGTTCGTCCGGTTGCAGCGTAGCGGCCAGGCCAAATAAACCGAGCAGGCTGAAGCTAATCAGCAGCAGCACGATCCGATGATACCAGGCCAACTTAATAGGCGTTACAACAGACACACGCACTACATTTCTCTAGAGAAAAGTTGGCAAAGAATACTCGGATCTGCAGGGGTCGGCAAGGCCGATTTAGCTGGTTCTAGCGAGGAACACTAACTTCCCTGTGAACTGCTCTTGGCGGCAACCACCTCTAAGTCCGCCAAATCATCCCAATGAACCATCAGGCGTTTGATAGCAGTTGCTTTTCCGCTCTCCGGATCCGTATCGACCAGCGTTCCAGAGAGCCGTACGTCTTCGGTGGCCACCTCAAAACGTTCTGGTAAGAAGGAAAGGGTTGTTTGTCGTACGGGGTCTATTTTTCGGCCCAAGATGCTTTGGTAGGGTCCGGTCATCCCCATGTCGCACTGGAAGGCAGTTCCCCCCGGGAAAATCTGTTCGTCGGCAGTTGGCACATGGGTGTGCGTTCCCAGGACGGCAGAGACGCGTCCGTCGAGGTATCGACCCATCAATTGCTTGTCGCTGGTTGCTTCGGCATGAAAGTCAACCATGATCGTACGAATGTGAGTTGGGATCTCGCCGAGCACGCGATCAATGGCATGCCAGGGGCAGTCAACCGGTCGCATGAAGACACGGCCCAGCAAGCTGATGACGGCTACCTGTTGCTGATTTCTCGCCGTCACGGTTGTCCACGTTTGCCCGGCTGCTTCTCGAGGAAAATTTGCCGGTTTCACGATGTTGGTCTCTGTCTTCAACGTTTTGAGAATTTCCCGGCGGCGATAAATGTGATCTCCCAAGGTGATGCAATCCACGCCAGCGGTGATCAGGGTCTTATAGATGCTCGGTGTCAGTCCTGATCCATCGGCCGCGTTTTCCGCATTGGCAATCACCAGATCGACTTCGTGTGCTGCGATGAGTGCGGGCAGGCCATGGGAGACGATGCGATAGCCCGGTTTACCGACGATATCGCCAATCATCAAAATTCGCACAACAACTTCCTTTCACGCCATCAGAAAAACCTGTTGGAGAGTTTGTTTTCACGTCTCGTGACTTAACGCGCAACTTCACTAAAACGAGATTCTCGTACCACCGTTACCTTGATCTCTCCCGGATAGGTCAACTGCTCTTCAAAAGCCTTGGCGATATCCCGGCAAATCTTGGCGGCACTTTGATCATTGGTTTCCCGGGCACTGGCCAGTACCCGCAGCTCGCGGCCAGCCTGAATGGCGAAGGCTTGTTCCACACCCGCAAACCCCTTGGCAATCGTTTCCAGTTCTTCCATTCGTTTGATATAGCGTTCCAGGGACTCGCGGCGCGCTCCGGGGCGCGAGGCACTGCAAGCGTCGGCGGTCGCCACCAGCATTGTGTAGGGATATTCGGTAATGATCTCGTCGTGATGTCCGAGTGCGGCATGGACGACTTCGACCGATTCTTTGTGCCGTTTGAGCAGGTCGGCGCCGATCTTCGGATGACCTCCTTCCAGTTCATGATCAGCCGCCTTGCCAATATCGTGCAGCAATCCGCAGCGGCGACCCACATCACCATCCAATCCCACCATCTCGGCCAGCATTCCTGACAGGTGGCTTACCTCGATGCTGTGACGTAAGACGTTTTGACTGTAACTGGTCCGAAAATGAAGACGGCCGAGCATTGCCAGTACGGGTATGGCGAGCCCCGGTACGTTCACTTCTTGAGCGGCTTCCTCCCCCTTCTTCTTGATGAATGAGTCGATTTCCTTGCTCGTGGATTTGACCACTTCTTCGATGCGAGATGGATGAATCCTGCCGTCGGCGATGAGTTGTTTGAGGGCTTGGCGGCCAATTTCTCGTCGGACAGGATCAAATCCACTCACGATGACGACGCCTGGAGTGTCGTCGATAATCACGTCCACACCGGTAGCCTTCTCGAAAGCGCGAATGTTTCTTCCTTCTCGGCCGATGATCCGTCCCTTCATGTCGTCGTTGGGAATGTCGACTGTACTGGTGGTACTGTCGGCCGTGTGGGCCGACGCGTAGCGTTGCATGGCAGTGAGTAGGATGTCACGGGCCTGCTGATCGCAAACTTCCTTGACTTCCTTGCGATGCTTCAGAACCAGGGTGCCAACTTCCTGCGACAGCTCGTCACTCATCAGCGTCATCAACCGATCAGTGGCTTGTTCCTTGTTGAGGCCACTCAGTTCGTGAAGACTCTGTCGTTGTATGTCAAGCAACTTGTCGAGCTCTTCCCGCCGGCTGTCGGTTTGAGCGATTCGTTCGGTCACTCGCCGCTGATTATTCTCGACGGTCCGTTCCTGCTTGCGCAGGTCCTCGCCTTGTTGGTCAAGGCCTTCCTGCCGTTTGTCGAGCGTGTGTTCCCGTTCACGTAATTCCTCGCGTGACTCGGCCATCTCCTTTTCCGTGTCGGCCCGCACCTGGAGCATCTGCTCCTTGGCCTCCAGTTCGGCTTCTCGCAGCCTGTTCTTGGCTTCCTGGTCAGCTTTTTCCAGGATCATCCGCCGCTCGGCTTCGACAGCCTGTTTGCTGCGTAAGCCCAGTAACTTGATGACGATCCAGTTTAAGGCAATGGCGATGGCAGCGGCGCCGGCCGCAATAAGAATACCCTTTGAATCCACGGTTCCCGCTCTCTTTCTTATTGGCCAGGGTGCCCACCCGTAGCCTGCTCAGTTGAGCAGAACGGGGACCAGTCCCCATGATTAGCAGACTCGCTGCTCATGAGTTCAGTCCTCTTTCGCTTGCATCCATCAAACGATAGAGAACCGCGTGGCGAACCGCAGCGGTCCCAGTTGCCAGCAGGGCAACAGCAAAGTTGAACCGTAGTTCCACTTGGTTGTTCAGATCAGAAGATGTTCAACTGTTTGAATCTCGCTGTGATCGATGGCTCCGGACTCCCAACTTGTCACGGTTGGTTTTGCCGCGATGCCCGGCGGCGGTAAAATGTGCCGAGCCCTCCGCTTCACGAGGGCCCCAGATGTCCCCGCGACGGGCAACCGGTTGTGTAACCTGGCGACCATCGGATCGGATCATCACCGATTGATAGGGACGTCGGAACCAATTAAATAGCCGGCCCAAAATCTGCAGGACAGCAAACAGCCAATTTGTCATATGATCTTACTCAAGGATAAATCCATGGGAGCCGAGGCCCCCGCTGGTAACTACTAACCTCAAACTTTGTCTTGGACTGCCTGATGGTCTCCACTAATCGCTGGATACACCCCAGACACAATCTTTCGTTACTAAAGGTAATTGATATGGTTACCGTAGCGTCCAGGACCCAAAACTCTGCTGGGCTGAGCAGCTACTGTTTAGTATGTTAGCAGAGTCGCTGGCCCCTGCATATCATTGGGCACCCGCAATCGCTAAATTAGAACAAAGTGACTGGATTTTGAGGACTTGTTGTCGAACCGGTTTGCCCGAACGGAGATATTTTTAGCCATGAGTCACCCGTTCGAAACCCAATTAGCAGAGTCTTGGCCGGTTTGCCAATGGTCTGACCTGACCGTGGTGGTGGCCGTTTCCGGTGGCCCAGATAGCGTCGCCTTGCTACGTGGTTTGCAGGCCCTGCGAACAGGCGGTCAAGGACAACTGGTCGTGGCCCATTTTAATCACCGCTGGCGCGATGAATCTACAGAGGAGGCAGCTTTTGTCGAACAGCTTGCTGGGCAACTGCAGCTTACCTGCCTGTGCGGCGCCGCAAGCGGGTCTGAAGTGCAAAATGAAGAGACCGCGCGCGACCAGCGGTACGAGTTCTTAGTCCAAAGCGCCCGACAAGTGGGTGCCCGCTTCGTGGCCGTTGCCCATACGGCCGATGATCAGGTTGAAACCATCTTGCATCGGATCATGCGAGGAACGGGCATTGCCGGTTTGGCAGGTATCCC
>JAYGDG010000738.1:0-12349 GCA_046583015.1 Pirellulaceae bacterium
TCCCGGTCCATCCCATGACTCCAAATTGCACCCAGTATTGGTTTTGCAAGGTCACTCCAGTCTACTGATTTGCCAGGCGGCACGGGCGGGAGCAGTAGAGGAGGCAAACTGCTACTGCACCAGGCCATTATCGAGAACTCCTTTATTGTGAAGCAATTGGTGAGCATTGCCAAGTTGAGGCGACACAGATTCGGTCCACAAAACGGGAGAGCAATCCTTCTGGACGGGGGTTGCAGCGTTGCCAAACAACAGGTAAGAAGTGAGACGATTACTGCCGAGACCGGGAAAACTCTGTCTCAACAGCCAACCCGGAGCCGACCTGACACCAAGAAACAACCGCGATGACTCTTCCATCAATATCCGACAGTTCGGACGCAAATCTCTGGACGCTACTCGCCAACCGTGTGTTAGCTGGCTCACCGATTGACCGCGAGGAGGCCCTGGCCATCTTGCAATCTCCTGACGATCAACTGCTGGACTTACTTTCCGCCGCTTTCAAGATCCGCTTCAAATGGTTTGGCAAGCAGGTTCAACTCTATTTCTTAATGAATGCAAAAAGTGGTCTCTGCCAGGAAGACTGTGGCTATTGCTCTCAGTCAAAGACATCGGATGCCGAGATCCCGAAGTACAACCTGCTTGATCGCAAGCAATTGATGGCAGGAGCCCAGGCTGCTGCCCAGCAGAAGGCGGGCACTTATTGCATCGTGATCTCGGGACGATCTCCCACGGAACGGGAATTACAGGCTGTCGAAACGCTGGTTCCGGAAATCAAGTCGCAATACAAGTTAAAGATCTGCGCCTGTCTCGGACTGCTTGATGACCAGCAGGCCCAGCGACTGAAAGTCGCCGGGGTAGACCGAGTCAATCACAACGTGAATACAAGTCAATCTTTTTACGAAGAGATCTGCAGCACGCACACTTACCAGGATCGTCTCGACACATTACAAGCGGTTCGCAACAGCGGCCTGGAACTCTGTTCCGGGGGCATCATTGGCATGGGTGAAGACGACACCCATGTTGTTGACATGGCGTTTGAATTACGGGATTTAAATGTGCAATCGATTCCCTTGAATTTCCTCAATTCGATCGAGGGCACGCCGTTGGAGAACATCTCCCTGCTAACCCCAACTTACTGCCTGAAGGCATTGGCAATGTTCCGCTTCGTAAACCCTGACCGGGAATTGCGAATTGCTGGTGGTCGTGAGCTTCACCTGGGAAGCCTCCAGCCATTGGGGCTTTACGCGGCCAATTCCATTTTCGTAGGGGACTATCTCACGACGAAAGGGCAGGCTGCAGAAGCAGACTACCAGATGATCGAGGACATGGGATTTGAAGTGCTGGAAAACCGCGAACTGGCCACGACCAGTCTCTAGGCTGCCAGCCAAGTCGAAATCGATTACAGGCCGGCGGCAATTCGAAGCAACTTGCCCGTAGGCTTCGCCCCCTCAGCTGCTGCCTGGCCCAGGACGGTCAGGTAGAGCGTCCCATCGGGCCCGAAGGCCATGGACGTCGGCCGTTCGAGAGACGCGATTTTCGTCAGTTGCAGTTTCTGTTGCAACTGGGAGCGATCTGCCGAAATTTCAAACAATCCAGCTGCGGTAGAATCCATCCAGGCAAAATCAATGGCAAACAAGCGTTTCGTTTTCGGACTGTATGCCAACCCCGTAAGATCGTACAACCCGGTCGGAAAACTCAACAACTTCTTTCCAGTGCCCGTATCATAAAACGTCAGCAAGCTGTCCTTAGGCTCGGTCAGTTCGCCTGCCTGTCCAACCACTAGCTGCCCTTCGGGGTTCACGGTGATCGCCACCGGGGCGTCGACTCCCGTCTGCTCGCGAGTAGCAATAAATCGCTTAAAGGGTCCAAATTGTGTCCCGGAGACGACTGCTTTGCTAACCCAGCCTTTTTCGTCATCACCATTACAAGTCACGAAAATCGCCTTGGGCGTCACCGCAACGGCATAGAAGTTCCCCTCTCCTTTCATCAGCTCCGTTGCTGTGAGTTTAAAACTAGTCGACATCTTCGCTGCTTCAAGGGGTTCGTCCTCGGGGGCCGGCAAGTTATAGATCCGCAACAGTTCAGCTCCGTCGGCAAGGCCACCGCCTCCCACGACCAGGATGTTCTTACTGACAAAAGCCAGGCCCAAGGGCCCAATCTTATACTCGGGCCCTTTGCCATAAACATCGAGAGGAAAGCCGACGATCACCGGTTGCGCCTTACCATCAACGATCCGGACCACGCGGCCGGCACCGCTTTCGGCCACATACACATGCCCGGTTTCCGGTTGCACGGCAACGCCACAGGGATTATTTAATTGATCTAAGACAATTTCCGCTGGTGGTGCCGCGCTGGCTGGGCAAGCCATCACCAGCAGCAGCCATCCGGCCAGTAAGCGTTGAGCGTGCATCCATACTCCTCCTGGATTGCCTTTGTGTAACCCTCTCTATGACAGCGAACGGATTATGGCCGATGGCGGGCTCAGAGACAAGCGAACCTGCTCAGGTAACCGCATCCATACCCCGCTGGGTCTCATAGTCAGCGATGCGATCTGCCTGTTGCAAGGTCAAAGCAATATCATCGAGACCATTAAGCAGGCATTCTCGCCGAAACCCGTCGAGTTGGAAGCTGATTTGCAACTGGCTCTGGTCACGAATCGTGCACTGCTCCAGGTCAACAGTCAATTGCAAGTCGGGTTGCTCCCTCGACAACTCAAACAACTGGCTGACGGTTGCTTCATCCAGCGCGATGGGTAAGAGGCCGTTCTTGAAACAATTGTTGTAAAAGATGTCGGCGAATGAGGGTGCAATAATCACGGCAAACCCATAATCCGCCAGGGCCCAGACTGCATGTTCCCGGCTGGAACCACAACCAAAGTTTCGTTTTGCCAGCAGTACGGAGGCCTTCGCAGGCGACGCCTGGTTCAACTCGAACTGTGGATTGTCGGAACCATCCTCCTGAAACCGCCAGTCATAAAAGAGGAACTGGCCAAAACCGGTTCGCTCAATTCTCTTCAGAAACTGCTTGGGGATAATCTGATCCGTATCCACATTGGCTCGATCCATCGACACCACGCTTCCCTGATGTACCGTAAATGGCTTCATGCTCTACGTTCCTGTCCGAGTTTATGCGGGCAAGGCTTACTTATCGAAAGCCCCACTGGCGAATATCTACAAACTTGCCTGCCACCGCTGCGGCGGCTGCCATGGCGGGTGAAACTAAATGCGTACGGCCACCTTTTCCTTGCCGCCCTTCAAAGTTTCGATTGCTAGTCGACGCACATCGTTCTCCCGGTTCCAGCTTGTCGGGATTCATGGCCAGGCACATACTGCAACCTGCATCACGCCAATCAAATCCAGCCGCTCGAAACACTTCATCCAGGCCTTCGGATTCCGCTTGCAGTTTCACTTGTCCACTCCCTGGAACCACCATGGCATGAACATCTTCTGACACAGAATGTCCTCGTGCCACGGTTGCTGCCGCCCGCAAATCTTCAATGCGGGCATTGGTACAGGAGCCAATAAAGACACGATCAATACTCACGTCCGTCATCCGCGTACCAGCGGACAACCCCATGTAGTCCAGCGCTCCGAGGGCACTTTTTTGGTCGACCTCATCTGCAAAGTCAGCCGGATCCGGAATTGGCTGATCAACGGCCAGAACTTGGCCTGGGTTAGTTCCCCAAGTGACCTGGGGAGCAATGTCACTGGCTTCATAGACTTCCACACGATCGAACTGGGCGCCTTCGTCAGTGACCCATTGTTGCCAGCCGGCTTCAGCCGTCGATGCATCCTGCGGACAAAACTCCCGGCCACGCAAATACTGGAAGGTTGTTTCATCCGGCGCGATCATACCAGCTCGAGCGCCCGCCTCGATCGACATGTTGCAAACGGTCATTCGTTCTTCCATGCTCAACTTGCGAATCGCACGACCACTGTACTCAATCACATATCCTGTGCCGCCAGCAGCGGTTAATTGGCCAATCAGGTAAAGCACCAGATCCTTGGCCGTAACACCTTCGGCCAATTGACCGTCAACACGCAATTCAAGAGTTTTTGGTTTATCTTGCCGCAATGTCTGCGTTGCCATCACATGTTCAACTTCACTGGTCCCAATCCCAAAGGCGAGCGCTCCGAAGGCTCCATGAGTGGCCGTATGACTGTCACCACAGACGATCGTCATGCCCGGCTGCGTGTAGCCAAGTTCTGGGCCAATAACGTGTACAATTCCCTGTCGATGATCATCCAGGTCATA
The DNA here is from genome assembly GCA_046583015.1 of Pirellulaceae bacterium. Classification (GTDB taxonomy): domain Bacteria; phylum Planctomycetota; class Planctomycetia; order Pirellulales; family Pirellulaceae; genus JAZADA01. Next base: position 4,252 of record JAYGDG010000738.1, read on the forward strand.
GAGTTGGACATCAAATTCCTGGCAATTCTGTCGCAAGGTTTCCACTTGTTGACGAGAAACCGGATCGGCAATTGGCAAATTGCGGTCAACGGTGGGAATATTGTGATCCAACGTGGCGATCGTCTTTTCTGGGCGACGAATCTTTCGAGCCGCTAACCGCAGGCCTTCAAATGCCTGTGGACTGGTCACTTCATGAACCAAATGCAGATCGATATAGAGAATCGCCTGCTTCCCCGCTTCTGAATGCACCACATGCTCATCCCAGATTTTCTCGAACATCGTTCGGGGTGCCGTCACTTCGATCCACTCCTCGCTCAATCCAACGCAAACCTTGTCCCACCAGGGCGAAACCACTCGCAAACGATCATTATACTTCAAAGTATGCGGTCGCGACAGGAGACCTTCAGTCGCGTCGACTGTTCACAAGGGAAGCCTCTCTGCTCAGCGGCCTCAAACCTCTAACAGTCGGGGTCAATCATTGCGTCCGTGGTAATCTCGATACCACTGAACGTACCTCTCTATGCCCGTTGACAGGGAAGTCCTTGGTTGGAAACCAAAGTCGGCTGCCAGGTCACTGGTGTCAGCAGATGTTTCCAGCACGTCACCCGGTTGCATTGCCGTCAACTCCTTGATGGCCGTTTTTCCTAAACAGGTTTCCAGCGTCTTAACAAACTCGTCAAGAGAAACGGGGGTTTGGTTCCCGATATTGTAGAGTCGGTAAGGTGCAGAACTGGAAGCTGGATTGGGATCATCTCCGGACCAGTCCGGATTTGCCTGGGCGGGCTGATCGATGACCCGTAGCAGTCCCTCGACGATATCATCGATGTAAGTAAAGTCTCGCTTCATGCGACCTTCATTAAAGAGTTGAATTGGCTCGCCCGCGAGAATTGCCTGCGTAAACAGGTAAAGCGCCATATCGGGGCGGCCCCAGGGACCGTAGACAGTAAAGAATCTCAAGCCGGTCGTCGGCAAATCGTACAGATGGCTATAGCTGTGAGCCATCAGTTCATTGGCTCGCTTGGTAGCAGCATAAAGGCTAACCGGATGTCCCACACTGTCTTGTACGGAAAAAGGAGTTCGGGCATTGGCTCCATAAACCGAACTGGACGAGGCGTAGACCAGGTGACTCACCCGGGTGGCACGACATCCTTCGAGAATATTGATAAATCCAGTCAGATTAGAATCTGTATAGGCGTACGGGTTCTCCAGGGAGTAGCGGACGCCCGCTTGTGCGGCCAGGTGAACCACCTTGTCGCACTGCTGCTCACCAAACAGCTGAGCCATCTCCGCCCGCTCGCTGATATCCTGTCGAATGAACTGGAATCCAGGAGAATCTTGCAACTGAGCAAGGCGATCTTTTTTTAGCTTCACATCGTAATAAGGGTTCAGATTATCAACTCCCACCACGTCGATGGACTGTTCCAACAGACGTCGTGCGAGATGAAAACCGATAAAACCGGCAGTACCGGTCACCATGATCTTAGTCATTGTCACTTTTCCGCTTTTCCACTTGTCCCCAGGCTGACAACGTTATGATGCATTGAACCAATTGATGATATACTGAAAAATCGCTGTCTCAACCGTGCCCGCCTGCAACTTCTCGTGGCAAATCGTATTCAAACACCTGATGACCACAATACCCCACAGTTCCGACTTACTGAAAGAAGCGCTGGAGAAAAAAACAGCGAAAATCGGTGTCGTCGGTTTAGGCTATGTTGGCTTACCACTCCTGCAAGTCTTTATTGAAGCTGGCTTTCAAACCCTGGGATTTGACCTGGACGAGGCCAAGGTAGCCCAGTTAGTTGCAGGAAAAAGTTATATTCAACACGTCTCGGATGACTGGATTCATGAATCGGTCAGCCAGCAGCGATTTGAACCTACCACGCAGATGGACCGACTCGCTGAAGCGGACGCCATCCTGATTTGTGTACCGACGCCACTTACAGAAAGTCGCGAACCGGACCTTCGCTACATCGAATCCACGGGAAATCAAATTGCCGCTGCCTTACGACCTGGCCAACTCATCATCCTGGAAAGCACCACTTATCCGGGTACCACGCGTGATGTGCTGCTCCCCATCCTGGAACAATCCGGCCTGCAGGCAGGGCAGGACTTTTTCCTGGCTTACAGCCCGGAACGCGAGGATCCGGGAAATAAGCAATACTCCGCTCGGTCGATTCCTAAAGTGGTTGGTGGCATCGACGCGCTGAGCCTGGAACTGGCCACCATCTTGTATCAGGCGGCGGTGAACGAAACCGTCTCGGTCTCGACCTGTGAAGTGGCAGAAGCCTGCAAGATCCTCGAAAACACGTACCGGTCCGTCAACATCGCCATGGTCAATGAATTGAAAGTGCTCTTTGACCGTCTCGGCCTTAACATCTGGGAAGTGATTGACGCGGCCAAGACCAAGCCTTTCGGTTTCCAGCCGTTCTATCCTGGCCCTGGCCTGGGTGGACACTGTATTCCGATCGACCCGTTTTACCTCAGTTGGATCGCTCGCAAGCATGACATGGCAACACGTTTCATTGAATTGGCCGGTGAAATCAATACCAGCATGCCCGACTACGTGATCCAACAGGTGGCCAAGGCGCTCAATACGGCGGGCAAGCCAATCCGAGACTCTCACGTGGGAATCCTGGGGGTTGCTTACAAGAAGGACATCGATGATCCTCGCGAGAGTCCTGCTTTTCGATTGATCGAACTGCTCGAAGACCAGGGAGCTCTATTAAGCTACAACGATCCATACATCCCGGTATTGCCCAAGATGAGAAACTACCGTGTGCCCTCGTTAGAGAGCGAAGCAATCACAGTGGAGTACTTAAGCTCCCTGGACTGCCTCTTAGTCGCCACCAATCATTCCAGTTACGATTGGGATTTCATCGTTGAGCATGCACCGCTGATCGTCGACACCCGCAATGCCACACGTGACGTTACCGCTGGCCGGGAGAAGATTCACCGTGCCTAAGTCGGCCAGCGAGATTTAAGCTGCTCTCATCAGCGTGACGGGGTCATCTTCAGCCAACTGGCGGAGTTGGTCATTCTCCAGCAGCACGAATTGAACCTGCTGACTGCCTGGTTGCCGTTGACAAATATAAACGAGCGAATCGTCATGGATCAACCGGGCCAACGGTTTCCAGAGCCGTTGCAAGGTCTCAGGGCTGTGTAGCATGTCAACCACGAAAAGGTCCGCGTTAGCGAGCAGATTTCCCTTTTGAGCCAGTGAGACACAGAGGTCTCCTGGAAACAGCTGAACTTTTGTTGCCAAACTCCCGAGCATGCGGTGAGCCCGTTTCAAGGTAATCCCGGGCGAGCGGTGATCACGCGCTTCGAATAAATCCAACCCGCTGTACTGAAAGTCGGCAGCGCTCTGGTATCGTTGCGCCAACTGGATCATGGTGGCGCTTCGCTCACCGAGTCCCAGTCCCAATTCGACAATCGATCGGGGACGATGCCTGGCAATCGTGCGATAGAGAATCCGATTTGCTAACGGCTTTGAAAGAAAGGCCAATTGCAGGTATTTCAGCCAGCTGATCGTCATGATAGTCGTGGTCCTGCCAGGAGGTTCAGTAAGCGGATTCTCCGTATAGACCAATGTCGGAATTTCGCGTCCCAAAGTAGAGACCAAAACGGGTCTCTGCGATGCGCGACCCCTCAGTGGCAAAGGAAGTTTGCGGATTAGAACGCTTGGGCGTTCCAGTGAGCCACCGGTGGTGGAAATAATACCGAAACATCCCGCAGACTCGTTGGGAAAATCGACTTGGCAGGGGAAACTTTTCCCCTGCCGCACTTGCCCCGACTGAGAAACTTGGCTGTTTTCCCGGTCCTACGGGGTATCGTCTCGAACTGACTTCGAGGGTAAACTAGAAGTTTGCAGTCACGATTCATCCGCAGTCACAACACCGGACAGTGTCTCTCAACTGGCAAGTGTTATCGAGTCATAGCACTCTCCGTTCTTACCATCGCTGGCACAACAAAAGGTAGAACCTCGTGAGTTTTGGAGCCATCGGCCCGATTTCTGTCTTTTTGCCGGAAAAGGTCGAAACGAACGACGATTTGCAGAAAGAATTTCCCTCCTGGAATCTAGATCTGATTTATTCCAAAACGGGCATTCGAGCTCGACATATTGCCGCACCCGACGAATGTGCTTCCGATCTCGGTGTGCAGGCAGCGCAAAAACTCTTTCGTGAGCACCAAGTTGATCCGGAGAGTATTGACTTTCTGTTGTTCTGCACGCAAACACCCGACTATCCGCTTCCCACGACTGCCTGCCTGATCCAGGATCGTCTTGGCTTACGGACCTCCTGTGGTGCGCTTGACTTTAACCTGGGCTGTTCTGGGTTCGTCTACGGTTTATCCCTGGCCGACGGTCTTATTCGCGGGGGCGCGGTGCGGCGTGTGCTACTCATCACGGCTGAAACATACAGCAAGTACATCCATGAAACGGACCGCAGTTTGCGAACTATTTTTGGGGATGGAGCGGCCGCCACGCTGATCGAAACATCTCCGCAACCGACGCTGAGCGGTTTTCAATTCGGCACCGATGGAAGCGGCGCCAATACGTTAACACTGACGCAAAGTGGAATCCGGACTCCCGAAACGGCGATCAAACCTCGACACCGCCACCGCTGGCCCAGCGATCTCTACATGGACGGTCCAAGCTTGATCAATTTCACCATCGGTGCCATCCCCCAACTGATTGAGAACGTCTTGAGTGCATCCGAAACTTCACGGGATGAAATCAGTTTATATATCATGCATCAGGCCACCTTGAAGATGTTGGAGCAACTGCGACAACGGCTCGAATTGCCCGAGGAAAAACTGCCGATCGTACTGGAAAACGTCGGCAATACAGTCTCCTCGACTATTCCCATTGTCATTGAGCACTTACGTGCAAATAATCAGATTAGCGATGGAGATGCGAATCTTCTCATCGGTTTTGGAGTCGGGCTTTCCTGGGCCGGTTGTGTCTGGAAAGAATCACTTACCTAAACAGTTCCTGTCCTGCAGAATGTCACCTGAGAGGAGTTAATCAGAGCGATGAATTCGATGCGAGGACAATTCCTGGTCGCCTCTCCCCACTTGCCAGACAAGAACTTCTTTCAGAGCGTGGTGTTGATCGTCCAACATACCGAGGAAGGGGCTGTCGGGTTTATCCTCAATCGTCCTACTACCAAGACGGTTCGAGAAGTCTGGACGTTGTTTAGCGATGACAGTTGTGACTGCGATGCGCAGATTAATGATGGTGGTCCCGTCGACGGTCCCTTAATGGCAGTTCACATGTCAACATTCCTGTCGGAAGAAGAGATCATACCGGGCGTCCATCTCGCTACCCAAAAAGATAACATTCACCGCCTGGTCACTCACTCCAACAAGCCATTTCGGGTTTTCAGTGGTTACGCCGGTTGGGGCCCCGGACAGCTTGACGAGGAATTGGAAGCCGGTGGCTGGCTGATCGCAGCTGCCGAGTCAACCGATATCTTTTCCGAACCTGATGAAATGTGGAAACGGGTCTCACAGAACATCGGTCGAGAAATATTGCTGGCCAGTGTCCCGGAAAGGCTAATTCCCGATGATCCGTCGGTCAACTAAGCCCCCCTGTCAAGTTGCCCATTGATCGCCTCCCTGGCTACCTGACAAACCTCTCTGTGACACCAGTTCGCGTTAGCGGTCACACGACAAGTTACTGCCGCGATGCCATTCGTCCTATCGAGGAGACGAAGACGGAACTTTTCTCATGGTTCAATTACTACGCTGGCTAAAACGAAAAACTAAGCCAATCTCTGCCGACCCAAAACCGCTGGCAGACGCAGAGCGAATCATTGCCATCGGTGACATCCACGGGTGTGCGCAGGCACTGGAAGGGCTGCTGGAGGCAATTGAACCGACGCCCAAAGACCTTGTCGTAACACTAGGCGATTACGTCGATCGCGGCCTGGAGAGCCGACAAGTCATTGATCGGCTAATCCGACTGCAAGAAGAATGCCAGCTGGTCCCCTTGCTGGGAAACCACGAGTACATGCTGCTGGAAGCACTCAGCCAGCAAGTACTGTTCAACTTCTGGATGCAATGTGGTGGCAGACAGACCCTCGACAGCTATGGCGGGTCGATCGATCAAATCCCTGCAGAACATCTCGATTTCATGCGAGGTTGCCGACGCTACTTCGAAACCGAGAACCACCTGTTCTTTCATGCCAACTTTGCTCCCGAACTGGCTCCCGAGAAGCAACCCGATCAACTGCTGCTCTGGGAACACCTCAGTGAACCACGACTCGAACCTCACCAATCTGGCAAACGTGTGATTGTTGGTCACACCCCGCAGCCCAATGGCTGCATTCTTAACCAGCAGCACGTGACCTGTCTGGACACCTACTGCTTCGGAGATGGCTGCCTAACGGCCATGGAAGTTCAGTCGCAAGAAATATGGCAGGTCAACAAGCAGGGAGTTCGCTGCCTTTGGGAAACACCCAGCGACCGCTAGGACTGCTGGCCAGCCCCTGCTTCCCGCCACTCAATCCCCAGCCAGTCTGTCCGCTCCACATCTGCTATAATCGTCTCTCACTCGCCGACAGTGATTACCCTTCCCGTAGCCAACTCGATTTGAGGCAGGATAGCGATCATGACACGAAGTCTTTCATCTGCAACTTGCGCCATGACACTTATTGTCACAGTCACCTTCACCACGACTGCCAGCCGGGGAGTCGAAGGGTTCCAGGACAACCCAGGCAAACCCAATGTCATTCTCATCTATACTGATGACCAGGGCACGATGGATGTCGGCTGTTACGGCGCCAAGGATCTCATCACTCCTCACCTGGATGAACTGGCATTTCGTGGCATTCGTTGGACCCAGTTCTATTCGGCAGCACCTGTCTGCTCACCATCTCGTGCCGCAGTACTCACGGGGCGTTACCCTCAACGGGCAGGGCTAGCGGGTAATGCTGGCTCTCAACCTGGATCAGAAGGGATGCCCGCAAGCCAGGTGACCATGGCCGAGATGTTCAAGGCAGCTGGCTACGCCACCGGTCATGTCGGCAAATGGCACTTAGGATACGTTCCTGAAACGATGCCTAATGCCCAGGGATTTGACGACTCCTTTGGCCACATGGGTGGCTGCATCGACAACTATTCCCACTTCTTTTACTGGAATGGACCCAATCGACATGACTTATGGCGCAACGGCAAGGAAATCTGGGAGGACGGCAAGTTCTTCCCGCAGCTGATGGTTCGTGAAGCCGAACGATTTGTCGATGCCCACCAGGAGCAACCCTTCTTCCTCTACTGGGCAATCAACGTTCCGCATTATCCACTGCAGGGAACCGAAAACTGGCGAAAGCGATACCAACATTTAAAACCACCGCGGCGCATGTACGCAGCTTTCGTCTCCACGATGGACGAGATGATCGGCCAACTCCTGGGCCACCTGAAAGAACGTGGTCTCCGTGAAAACACGATCGTCATCTTCCAATCCGACCACGGACATTCCACGGAGCAGCGCACTTTCGGAGGAGGCGGCAGTGCGGGGAAATATCGCGGGGCCAAGTTTAGTTTATTTGAAGGGGGCATACGAGTTCCTGCCATCATCAGCTGGCCCGGCCACTTGCCGGAACACCAGGTTCGGCACCAGCTTGCCACCTCGGTCGACTGGCTGCCGACGCTGGCAGAGTTAACTGCCGTCCCTTTACCGAAGCGGCGCCTGGATGGGAAAAGCCTGCTGCCAGCGATCAAGTCGCCAGAGGGAGAAAGCCCGCACGATGTTTTTCACTGGCAATCGGGACGAGGATTAGGTGGCAAACCCCAATGGGCCGTTCGCGCAGGATCATGGAAACTGATTGGCAATCCGAAGGACACCAGTAACAAGGCTCCACTGACTGCCGCCGACAAGTTTTTCCTGGTCAACCTCGATCAAGACCCTACCGAAATGGCCAACGTCACCCGGCAACATCCCGAAATCACGCAACGACTTAAGGAATTACATGAGAAGTGGCTGCAGGAAGTAACCCAGCAGTAACGCTTGACAACCTTCCCCTGCATAAGTGAAAACCATTTTATCGTAACCAACAAGAGAAACTTAGTCTGTTTAACAACAGAAAGGAAAAAC
>JAYGDG010000753.1:0-2290 GCA_046583015.1 Pirellulaceae bacterium
CTTCTCATCGCTCAAATACCCGTAACGATTTATCCAGACGCCATCGGCCGCACTGTCCATCACCAACAACAAGCGTCGCCGCACATCTGCCAGCGGACCATAGCCATGGACCAGTGGAACGAGCGTTGCCTGGTTTCCCATCTGTTGTCGCACGGCTGCCAGCTTACGTTGTTGAGGCGGATCGGGAACTGGATGTGGTTGATCGGGATGTGGATAGCCATAATCGTCCATTCTCCGCCCTGCCGGTTGATCCGCGATATCCGTCAATCGCACCAGAGCAGGCACCAGGGACTGCTCGTCCAACGACTGATTGGCCTCCAGTAGCGCGTCGCCCCAGAACTTGATCATCAGGGACCAGTGCATGGTATAGAATTTCGGACTCACGGAGTCCGCTATTCTTGCTGCTTCAGCAAAATCGAGACCGGTTAATTTTGTATAGGGTGGCATGAACGCGTGGGCAGTTAGTTCCAGTTCATCTCCACCCTCTTCCTGGACAATGTCTTTCCATGACTGAATCAAATCGCTGGACAAAGCTGCTTTCAACTCTAGCCACCGATTAACACCAGGAAAGGCTTCTTCAATCTGCTCAAGTGTGGCAGCCAGTGCCGCTGCTCCTGAGTCAAAGGACTGGATCGCGCGAAGCGACTCAGTCGAAAGATCGCCTTTCAAATATTCAAGGAATCGATTCACGTCGCTTTGCATGGCAAGGAAATCAAAACCGTGAGCGGTAGCCCATCGTTCCACGTGTGGGCTGAAATCCTGGAAAACTTCTGCAAAAGTGTAACAGGGGTATTCTGGCCAATCGATACGAAAGCCGCTAATGAGGGGATAGGCTTTTAGCAAATCTCGGACGTAAGAACGGTTATACGAACGAATCGCTTCACTCGCCAGGCAACCGGTATCTGCCATTCGGTCCAGCATCAACTCTCCATTGGGCCAACAGGGACGATCTTCGTCTCTGAGTCCCGAGGGTTGGACCGCTCCCAGCTGAAAATAGACTTTAATCCCAGCCGCCACGGCAGCTTGCACAAACTCATCGATCACATGCCCATGATCGCGAGTCAAGTCATTCGGCTGACGCGATGAATATGGGCAATCGCGATAACATTCCTTGTCCGGATAGTAGCTGACACCACTGCGAACCCATAAGGAGTGCTTTCCAAACAAGGGCCGATCAAAAATACGCGGACTCGAACCGGCATCGATCGGTGGTTGAAACGAACCAGACTGCTCATCTGCAGCAGCGGTGACTGTCGGGTTACAGGCCACGGCGGTAACACCTGCCAGTTGAAGGTTCCGTAGCACGTTTTCAACCCCTTCTGAGAGGATGAAATCGCCTAGCACTGTAATTCCCAGAACTTGCTGCGTCATATCCGTTTCCCTGCGAGGCCATCAACCAATGCATCTCGTAAGCACCGCCAAGATAACTTGAAAGCCGGGTCTAAACTACTGCCTGCCACGCAATCTGCGAGAAGTCGCTTTCGGATCGAGGTCTGCAAGGCTTAGCTACTCAACAGTCGCTTCGTGTTTTTTTCCAGAAAGGGTGTACGAATCGCCTTACAGATGAAAAAATGGCAGACGATCAAAAGGTGAGTGATTCCATCCAACAGTCTCTAGCAGGTCAAATTCATGACAGTTCAGTACAACCGACGGGCGGCACTGAAGACCATAGCTGGCATCCCCTGGGTCCTCTCTGCCTCATCACCAGTCACTGGCTTGGCAAAACGGGCAAACCCTCTCCCGGTGGCAGCCGTCATCACCGAATATCGCGACAACTCTCATGCGGACGTTATCGTTGGCAAGATCTTGGCAGGCTTTAAACAGGATGGCGGCCCTGGCCCCGCGCTAAAACTGGCTGCTCTTTACGTGGACCAGTTTCCCAAGAGCGACATGAGTCGAGAACTTTCTCGACAGCATGGGTTCCCAATCGTCCCGACTATTGAAGAGGCCATTACCCTGGGGACCGACCAGGTGCAGGTTGCCGGAGTGTTGAGTATTGGCGAACACGGCAATTACCCCTTTACGCCGAAAACCAAACAACACATGTATCCACGTCGCCGATTTTTTGACGCGATCACCGGGACATTTCGCAAGCATGGTAAGGTTGTCCCTGTCTTCAACGACAAGCACCTGGCCTATAACTGGGCCGATGCCAAGCACATCTATGACACGGCTGTAAAAATGAAGATTCCGTTCATGGCAGGCTCTTCACTCCCCGTGACATGGCGATTACCCGCCACGGTGTTGCCACCTGGAAGTGTCATCGAAGAGGCCCTGGGAATTGGCTACG
>JAYGDG010000807.1:0-5671 GCA_046583015.1 Pirellulaceae bacterium
AGGAGCCACCAGTATACGCGCTCTGCTGAGAAAAAGCAGGTCTCTCAGCAACCACGCAGCCAGTTTTTTGCGATGCCAACAGGCAATTAAATTCACGAGAAAACTAGCCGTCCAGAGAGACTTGAGAGGCTGTTTCCACGCTTCCCTGCTGATCTCAACTCATTTTTCGCTGCGCAACAAGCGGCGACGATCGACTTCTTTGAGTAGCATCTTCCGCAGGCGGATCTGGGTTGGTGTAACTTCAACCAGCTCGTCTTCTTCGATATATTCCAGCGCCATTTCCAGCGACAAACGTCGTGGCGGTTTAAGCAGTATATTTTCATCACTACCGCTGGCCCGCATATTGGTCAATTTCTTTTCCTTCATCGGGTTAACCGGGAGATCATTCTCGCGACTATTCTCCCCCACGATCATCCCCTCATAGATCTCATCCCCAGGGCCCACGAACATATCAGCTCGTTGCTGTAAACCGTGCAGCGCAAACCCGACTGCCTTACCCACCGATGTCGAGACCATCACACCATTGTTGCGTTTCGGAATCTCCCCTTCGACAGTTCGATAGGCCTCAAAGCGATGATGCATAACCACCGTCCCTTGCGTCGCATTTAACAACCGGGTACGCAAGCCGATTAACCCGCGGGCGGGAATTGAAAAAACAGCACGCGAGTATTCCCCGAATGCATTCATTTCCAGCAAGCTTCCACGCCGATCCCCGATGGCTTCCATCACCGACCCGAAGCGATCTGTCGGAACCTCCACGTTAAGTGTTTCAAATGGCTCCTGCCGTTTCCCGTTGACCTCCCGATAAATCACTTGTGGTTTGCCGATCGACAACTCGTAACCCTCTCGACGCATTGTCTCAATCAACACCGAGAGATGCAGCACCCCCCGCCCGGAAACGGCAAACGTCTCCGTTCCGTGAATTGGCCGAACACGCAGCGCCACATTTCGCTCCAACTCGCGCAACAAACGCTCGCGAACCTGTCGAGTCGTCACATATTTACCGTCACGACCAGCGAAAGGTGAAGTATTAATCGAAAATACCATCTCCAAGGTCGGCTCATCCACCGTCAGTCGCGGCAAGGGACGATGTTGGTCTTTGGCACATAACGTGTCTCCAATCTCCACTTCGTCCAATCCAACAACCGCCACCACGTCACCTGCCGACACCTTTTCAACCTCAAGCCTTCCCAGGTTGTCGAAAACATACAGTTGCGAGATCTTGCTCTGGATCACCCGATCATCCGCTTTCAACACGTCGATCATTTGTCCCTGTTCAATGCTACCGGCTCGAACCCGCCCCACGGCAATGCGGCCAACGTATTCTGACCAGTCCAGCGTCGTGACCAGCATCTGCAACGGCGCGTCCTGGTCCACTTCTGGCCCAGGCACTTGCTCCAGGACCATGTCCAGCAGCGGCCCCATTGAGTCCCCTGCCACATCTGGATCGTCGGTGGCGTAGCCTTCCTTGGCCGTCGAAAACAAGAAGCCAATATCATCCAACTGCTGATCGATCCCCATTTCCATTAACAGTTCGAACGTCTCGTCCAGAACTTCCAGGGAGCGGGCGTCACTGCGATCTATCTTGTTGATAACAATAATCGGTTTGAGACCACATTCCAGTGCCTTAGAAACAACAAAACGGGTCTGTGGCATGGGACCTTCCGCCGCATCCACCAGGATCACCGCTCCGTCTGCCATACCAACAACGCGCTCCACCTCACCGCCGAAATCAGCATGCCCAGGGGTATCAATAATGTTGATCTTCACACCCTGGTAAGGGAGCGCAATATTCTTGGCCAGGATTGTAATGCCACGTTCTCGCTCCAAACTATTACTGTCCAAGATGCGATCACCGGTCAATTCCGCAGCGCGAAACTGGCCGCTCTGGCGCAACAAACAGTCAACCAGGGTCGTTTTACCATGGTCAACATGGGCAATGATGACAATATTACGGATGTCGTCTCGTCGGGTCATGATCTCAAATCATCAGTGGGCTGGCAAAAGGTTGCCTATTCTAGCGACTACTTGGCTTCGACAGTAGGGCACTTCTTCCTTCTAGTGCAAAACCTTGAGCTGATTCGTACACAACGACAAATCGCGATTGCTTGACTCCAGAGCCTCTCCTCCATAGAATACCAACCGGTTATTTACGGGAAACTAAAACTTGCAACAAAACAGGGACATCGTCATGCCGAACCTAAACCGCCGTCCTGCCTGGCTCACCTTGCGAAAAACAACGCTCGTCCTATCTGTCTGCATCGCAACCGCCGCCTGCTGGGCCCTCTCATCGTCCATCTTTAACCCTGCTTCCGCATCAGTCGCTTATGCCGATGACGAAAAACCGCGTCAAGAGAAGACTCGCCAGCGTGAAGGCGACCGGCCAAGTCCCGAGCGGGAAGTGCGACGCGAAGGCGACCGACCAGGCCCCGAGCGGGAAGTTCGACGTGATGGTAACCGGTCGAAAAGAGAACGCGAGGTCAGTGTAGCGCAACTATACAGCCTGGTCCAACAACTCAGAAAAGAAGTTGCCACACTGCGATTGGAAGTCCGCCGCCTGCATGCACGCTCTGGAGATCGGCCAGCACGGGAGTTGGATCAGCCCCGACCTGAGAGGGACGAGCGAGGTGCGCGTGAACGTCCGCAAGAAACCCCTCGCAATCCCTTTGGTCCCAGCGATCCGTAGCCGAGAACTTTGGCTAGTTCTCGCTCCACCCTCCTGCCAGGTCAGGTAATAAGCTGGGCTTACTCGCTGCGGCGGGTAAGCATGATTAACCGCACCTCCATCACCTGAGAGCCGGGCTTTTTAAGTGCCTGAAGTACCAGTTTCCCTGTTCCCTCGGTTAATTCCAGCGGCCCCAATTTAAGTGGCTTGAAGGTCTTCACGTAAGATTCTCTCCGCTTTACACGATCTTCTCGTGCACCACGCAGGGGTGGATCGTGGGCTTCGCTAATTTGGCCACGGACGGCAGACATAGTTGAAACTCTGGGATTATTGCTTTTCAGACTCAACTCGATCGTTGAGCCGACATCTTTCTCCGGGCAAGCGTAGTAAATCTCCACGTCAAAGGTTCCGGTCGCCGCAACTTCCACGTCCCAACTAATCGTATCCCCTAAACTTGTCCAGTTCGTGAAGTAGGAGCAATTTGGAAACTTGTTTGATCGCTTAATCTGCCCCGACGCGACCGCATCACGGACTGGCAACTGAGTGTACTTGGAGCCGGGGTGGCCAACCACGAAGGGCCGTGGCGGCTGCTTCAATCCCGGTAAAAATGTCCGACTCCAGCCTTCCTTGGCCCGTCGCAATTCGAGTGCCACGGTCGAATGCTGCTTCGAAACATCTCGTGTTTGCCCCGGGTCATTCTGCATGTCATAGAGATTCCCCTGATGATCCAGTCGAAAACGCTGGGTTCGCACGCTGACACGATCTCGCCAGTGCGAGTAGATGGTGCGGTCAGGCCACCTCTTAACCGAACCGGTCAAGAGGGGTTTCAAGCTGACCCCATCGAGTGGTTTCTTGCTGGCGACGCGAATGCCAGCCAACTCCGCCAGGGTGGGAAGCAAATCGATGGCGGCACTAATCTGCGGCACTTTTTGTCCAGCAACAATTCTGCCCGGCCAGCGAATTAACAGCGGACTGCGAACCCCACCCTCGTCAGTCGATCCCTTGCGACCCTTCATGCCGCCGTTCCAGCGCGCGCCGTTGGGACCGTTATCGCAAAAGTAGACCACGATCGTATCGTTTGCCAGTTTCAGTGCGTCGAGCTTGTCCAAAATACGGCCTACGTTCCAGTCAATATTCTCACACATGGCCAGCGCCGCTCGCACGTGCGGAACGTCTTCCCGCTTGGGGTCGCGATGGTGCATCAACAAATCCTTGCTCTTGAACTTATCCCACCAGCGATCCGGGACCTGCATGGGCGAATGAGGGGTGTTGTACGGGATGTAAACAAAAAATGGCTTCTCTCGATTCCGTTCCATGAACGTCATCGCCTTATCCGTAAGATCATCGATAATAAACCCCTTGCCCTGAACAATTCTTCCATTGTGTTCCAGCATGGGACTGTAGTAGTTACCCCAGTGGCCCGAGCAAAACCCATAGTATTCTTCAAATCCACGCGCATTGGGATGATACGGATGTTGCATCCCGTTATGCCATTTACCAAAGGCTGCCGTCGCATAGCCAGCCGCCTGAAAGGTCTGGCCGATCGTCATCTCATCCAGATTGATCCGTTCACCACCGGCCGAGGTGCTGTAGACACCGCTGCGAGGATGATAACGGCCCGTCAAGAACTCGGCCCGTGTCGGGGAACAAACCGGGCAGACAAAAAACCGGTCAAATTGAGTTCCGGCTCGAGCCAACGCATCGATCTCAGGAGTAGCCAGGTTCTTGTTGCCGTTGAGACTCAAGTCACCCCACCCCTGATCATCGGTCAAAATGACAACGACATTAGGACGCTGGGCCGCTTGAATCTGCGTCGTGACAGGAGCCAAGAACACCAGCAAAACTATAACTCTCCAACCCGAAAAACGGGAAACGACTCTCATGGCTGACTCCCTAGTCCAACAATTTTCACCAAACGGTTCGCTCGCTATTATAGTGACAATTTCGTACCACACCTCCCCTCGGATGACGAGGCATACCAGTTATGTTAAACATGTGGTCATTGGCTTGCCCCTTCGTCCTGCCCCCACTGGGAGATTGAATTGATGAAACTGCTGCAAATTGCCTTGCCTCGTTCGTCCGCAGGCACAACTCATTTTCTGTTCAATTGCTGGTTTTCCAGACTGCTGCTGCTCGTCCTGTTGCTCAACTCCCAACCGCAATCCCTCCAGGCAGAACTCAGATTACCAAACATTTTTGGTGACCACATGGTGCTACAACAGGATAAGCCGATCCGTGTCTGGGGCTGGGAAACTGCCGGCAAGGAAGTCACTGCAACCTGGGCCGGGCAAACGCGAAAAGCAACTGCCGCCCCCGATGGTAGTTGGTCCGTCCACTTCGATCCTGTCAAAGCAACCTTCGCCGGTCGCAAACTGGTTGTCAACAGCGGGGCCAAGTCGATTACCATCTCGGACATTCTCGTCGGAGAGGTCTGGCTCTGTGGTGGCCAAAGCAACATGGAATGGACCCTCCGTAGCACACGCGATGCTGATCTTGAAATCAGCTGCGCCGACTATCCAGCCATACGATTTATTCGCTTGCCAAAGATCGCCCGCCAGCATCCTCAAGCTGACTTCCCGGTCGAAAGCCCTCAAAACCCTGTCGGCAACTGGCGATTATGTACCACCGAACAAGTGGAAAACTGCACCGGTGTTGGTTACTATTTTGCGCGTCGAGTCCATCGTCAGTTGAAAGTGCCTGTCGGGCTGATTGATACTTCCTGGGGCGGGACCATGGCTCAGCACTGGGTCTCCCAAGAGACGCTCAAACCGTTTCCAGAAATGAAACCCTACCTGGACCGTTTCAACGAAAAGCTGCAGGCCTGGATTGATGGCGGTCATGAAGCGGGTGCCAGCAAGAGATTTGAGGCAGACGTCAAAGCCTGGGAGGTCAAGGCTGCCGAAGCACGTGCCAACAAGGCGCGAATCCCGGGAAAACCAAACCCTAATGCTTACCAAAATCCCGCCAACCAGGGACAACCCGGGGGCATGTACAACGGAGTTCTGG
>JAYGDG010000825.1:0-1507 GCA_046583015.1 Pirellulaceae bacterium
AGGTCGTGAATGTGCATCGAGCCGGGAGTCCATTCCTCGCGGTCCGGCTGAGGATCCATCGGCTGGCCGTCGGCGTCGGCGATGTTGTAGGCATAGTCGTCGGTTTGCCCGTAGGTGATGCCACCCTTGATACCGCCACCGGCCATCCAGATCGTGAAGCAGCGTGGGTGATGGTCACGGCCGTAGTTCTTGCGGCTCAATCCACCCTGGCAATAGGCCGTACGGCCAAACTCACCGCCCCAAATAACCAGCGTGTCATCCAGCATGCCACGTTGCTTGAGATCATTCAGCAGCGCAGCGCAGGGCTGGTCAACGATCCCACACTGTCGGCGGATATCCTTAGGCAGGTTCCCGTGTTGATCCCACTGACGAATAAAGACCTGCGTGAACCGGACGTCACGTTCAGCCAGCCGCCGGGCCAGTAGGCAGTTGGCAGCAAAAGTCCCTGGCTTGGTGACTTCGGGACCATACATTTCCAGCGTCTGCTTTGATTCGCCGGAGATGTCGGTCAGTTCTGGTACCGACGTCTGCATTCGATAGGCCATCTCGTATTGCGAGATTCGCGACTGGATTTCCGGGTCACCGACTTCGTCAAACCGTTCCTGGTTGAGCTTCGCCAGTTCGTCCAACATCCGCCGCCGCATCCTGGGACTGACACCAGCAGGGTTCGACAGGTAAAGTACCGGGTCGCCGGTTGACCGCATGCTGACACCCTGGTAGCGGGTCGACAGGAAACCGGATCCCCACAATCGAGCGTAGAGGGCCTGTCCGCCAAATCCGCCATTGACCGTGGAATGCAGGACAACAAAAGCAGGCAGGTTCTGGTTCATGCTGCCAAGCCCGTACGACAGCCAGGCGCCGGCACTGGGGCGTCCAGGAAGCTGGCTCCCGGTCTGGATATAGGTGATCGCCGGGTCATGATTGATCGCCTCGGTATTGACCGTCCTGATAACAGCCAGGTCATCGATCACGCCGGCAGTATGCGGAAGCAGTTCACTGACCCATGCGCCGTGCTTCCCGTGTTGATTGAACTTGAAGATCGACGGAGCGATAGGAAATCTCTTTTGCCCCGACGTCATGGTGGTTATTCGCTGACCGTTACGCACTGAATCGGGAAGGTCCTTGTCATAAAACTCGTTCATCTTCGGCTTGTAGTCCCACATGTCGAGCTGGGATGGAGCACCTGACATGAAGAGGTAAATAACTCTCTTGGCCTTGGGAGCAAAGTGTGGCAAGCCGGGAAGTCCACTTGCCACGGCCGGCTTGTCCTGCGCGGCAAACAGGTCGGGGTTCAGCAGTGATGCCAGAGCCGCCGTGCCGATCCCGGCCGCACTTCGGCCAAAGAAGTGACGTCGAGTTTCGATTAACTGGGATTCTCGCAGCGGATGCATGGCGTTCTTGTCCCTATCCCTTGGTTACGGTTTCACTGAGATTCAGCAGTAACTGGGCAATCAATGTCCAGCCTGCCAGCTCATCAGCATCAAGTGACTCATTAGGTACTGACTCG
>JAYGDG010000171.1:0-4353 GCA_046583015.1 Pirellulaceae bacterium
GAACCGTGGTTGGCATGAAGTCGCTGATCACGCGGTCGACCAAGCCGTGGACAATCTATTTCGGGATTCCGGCCAAGCCTTTAAAACCCCGGCTCCAAAACATGGTTGAACTGGCTGAACAGTACATGCGCGAGCTGGATGAGTCATAACACGTTGGGCATCACGAGCAACCGTTCTTGCCAAGTTATTGAGACGAAGGGAACGTATGTGCGCAGGCACTGATCGAAAACCTGGTAATCCGGATAGCCAACTCGCTCCCTGTCCATCACGACCAAATTGTGTTTGCAGCCAGGACACGTCTGCCAGGCACGCCATTGACCCGCTGCTGGTACCAGCATCCCTGGCAGACCCCTTTGAGCAACTGGTGCAATTAATTCGCAGCTGGCCACGGACCCGGCTGGTCCGACAAACGGCCAATTATCTTCACGTGGAAGTTCGCACCTTCTTGTTTCGCTTCGTGGACGACGTTGAATTCTACTGGGAACCGGAAAAATCCTTTATCCATATCCGTTCGGCATCCCGCCTGGGCTACAGTGACCTGGGGACCAATCGGCGCCGCCTGGAACGGGTTCGTCGGCAATTTCAGCGGCTCGCATAACGAAATCCCAAGAGACTCTTTCCCAACAATTGCGGCGACCCGATCGGTCCCGTATAAACAAGGATAAGTTACCACTGCTTTTTCCGTTAATCACTGGCTGAAAGGTACGCTCTATGTTCCATTCGCATAAGCATCTGTCCATCTTGTTTGCTGGCATCTTCGGTTTGCTGTTGCTAAGCGGCTGTGGTTCTGATGATGAAGAAAAGCAAAAGGATGCAACTGAGACCGGGCAAACGGATCAGTCGGCCACCGAACCAGCTGGCAACCAGCAAACACCCGCAACGGAGACCGGTGAACCGGCAGGGACTGCAGGCAGCAGCACACCGAAGTGGGAGGCACCCACGACGGCCGGAGACAGCGTGGCCCATCCTTACGTCACGGATGACTTTCATGCAGCGATCATCGTTCGTGCCAAGAATCTCTACGAATCGGAGCTCATGAAACAAATTCGTGCGCTGGATAAAGATGGTATCTTTGAAGACGCGATGGTCATCTCCCTCAACCGGGAAACGGGCGTCGATATTCGAGACGTGCAGCGCTTTTCACTCTTTACCAAGAGCCTGCCTGGTGGGCCTGGTGAAATGCCGAAGGTCGTGATGGTCTTGGAGTTTTCCGAAGCAGCGGACCGCAGCGACATTGCCCAGAAAACAACGGGCGTTGAAACCCCACAGGAAGAAGGGGGCCTGAAATGGTACATCCCGGAAGATGGCAGCCGCTACGAAATGGTCCTCTGTGTCGTCAACGACAAGACACTCGTCTACAGCACCGAGCTGGCACTGGCCATGAAGACGGTCACCGCGCCGGCGGCCGACACCCCTTTGAACAAGCGGCTGGTCGAACTGGATTACAGTAACCAGCACATTACCGTGGTTGGCAGTAATGCCATCTTGCCACCAGCCTTGATGGCAGAACTTCAACGCGAATTGGGAAGCGAAGGATTGCCGCCGACCTTTAGTGACATTACCGACGTGATTGCCCAGCTGACAGCAGCCAGTCTTGTGGTGAACCTGTCACCCGACCTGTACGTGAAACTGGGACTGGAAACGACCAGTGCAGAAACCACGACAAAGTTACAGACCATGACCAATGACGCGCTGGTCTTGATTAAGACCAGCTTGGGCGCACTGGTTTTAATCCCTCCCAAGGAACTGCCAGAATCCGTTAAGAAGATGATTCCAGACGTTTTGAAAGTGCTGGCACAACTCAAGATCGAACAACAAGATAAGCGATTTGAAGTAGCCATCCGGATTCCCGAAAGTATCCTCACGGGGTTCATGGCACCGGTTACCGTGGCTGTCGCAGAGGCGCGTGGTGCCGCTCGCAATATGGCGAGCATGAACAATTTGAAGCAAATCGGGATCGCCACCCACAATTTCCACGAGACTTACGGGCGTTTTCCAGTTGGTGAATTTCCCGGTGATGATGGTCTGATTAAATACAAGGATGGCAAACCGCTCTTAAGCTGGCGCGTCTACTTGCTGCCGTTCATCGGGGAAGGTCCGCTCTATGACCAGTTCAAACTGGACGAGCCGTGGGACAGCCCCCACAACCTTGCACTGCTGGATGAAATGCCAGCCATCTACAATAGTCCAACCCCGCCTGGTTCGATCAACAAGACTCGCTACCTGGCTCCAGCAGGTCCCTTCTCAATCCTGGGCCAAAGCAAGAAAGTAGGATTCCGTGATGTCACGGACGGAAGTGCGCAAACGATCCTGCTGGTAGAGGTCGGTGCAGGCAAGGCGGCTCCCTGGACGAAGCCGGAGGATTTAACCTATGATCCCAAGGACCCGGTCAGTAGCCTGGGGGATATTGGTGATTTCTTCACGATCCTCTTCGCCGACGGATCGGTCCATCAACTCAAGAGTACGATTGATGCCTCAACGCTGAACAACTTGTTTCGGCACAATGACGGGAATGCTGTCAACCTTGAACAATTTCGCAAGTAAGCGAGCCTTCGCTAAGTAATCTTCGACCAAGAAAGCTTCGATCCTATTCGTGGAAACTGTTGTCTTTGCATGACGAAAGCTCCTAGCGCTCTCTCTCTGCCGCTGATTTCCAGCTTGCTGGGATGTCTGCTGTTGGGCCCTGGTTGCTGGCGGAACGAGGCGCCTTCGGTCGAGCAGCAACCGCTGAAGGCCACTTACATCACGCCTGAATTCAACACGGTGATTCTGCTGCGCATTGACCGTATCTTGAATTCTTCCCTGGCGTTGCAGTTGAAGGCCAGCGCTGGCGACCAGTATCTTGAGGAACTACTGGAACAACTCAGCCTCAAGTACAACGTACGGCTGCAGGACGCTAACAAGTTCACCATGATTGCGACCGCCAGCGGGGATACAAGTGATTATCATGCCGATCGAGCGGACATCGTGCATTACAACAAGCAGATGGATGTCGACCAGGTCAACAACCAGTTGATCGGTGAAAACAGCAAGGCGATGTTAGGGCAGCAGACCTATTTCCGAAATCAACAATCGCAACGACTGAGCACTTATTGGCTGGATCAGCAGACGGTCATCAGGGCTCCCGAGCGGCATGTCAAGCAGATCATCCCGGGCAAGTCAGTAAACCGGCACCTGGCTCAACTGGTCGAAGAGGCCGAATCGGTGAGTGATGCTCTCGTTGTCTGTACCAGCGAATCGATTCGTCCCGCTGTGATGCTGGCATTGAAGGCGACTCCCCCCGATTCACCCTACTATCCGTTCGTCCCAGCCTTAGATCACTTGAAGTCCGTAGTCGTCTCCATCGATCTTACTAATCAACGGCAGTTGCGGGTCAAGCTGGAAGGTCACAATGGCTCCTCAACGGCTTTCCTGGTGGAATGGTCAAAGGGCATTTTGGATTATTCGAAGCAACTGCTGGAGAGCAAAATTAACCAACTCCAGCAGGCTGAATCAACCACGGGCCTGGCAACAATCTTCCAGGTTCTTCGTGAATCATTGGATCACGTTTCGATTAAGCTGGAAGGGAATTTTCTGGTCCTGACCACGACATTGTCTACGGAACAAGTTTCACGACTGGTGGAAGCGATTGGTGACGAGCTGAGGCGTTCCGCAGAACAACGCAACCTGACACTGACACGATCGCGACTGGATCAAATTGGTGCAGCCATCTTTCGATTTCACCAGGCTCATGGTCGACTGCCGGTGGGCGATCAGCCGCCACTGCATTACCGTGACGGGAAACCTTTGCTCAGCTGGCGAGTTCACCTGCTTCCCTTTTTACGTGAACAGAAACTGTACCAGCAATTTCACCTCGACGAACCGTGGGATAGTGAGCATAACCGTAAACTCGTGGACCAGATCCCCCACGTCTACACGTCACCACGATACGGCAAGCTGAAAGGACAGACCAGCTACCTGGCGCCGAGTGGCGCAGGAACGGTCTTTGGGGAACAAGAAGCAATTGGCTTTGATGATATCTCCGACGGCTTGAGACAAACCGCGCTGGTTGTTCAGGTTGGTCCAGACCAGTCGGTTCCCTGGACCAGACCAGCGGACTTAACTTTGTTACAAGGGAATCCCAGCGAATTCCTGGGCGAGGTCGGCAAGCGGATTTCAGTGCTATTTGCCGATGGACGAGTCTTTCACCTTAATCCGAAAATCGACTCCCAAACGCTGCACGTTTTATTCCAGTACCAGGATGGTCAGCGGCTTGATCGCCGCCAATTACGCTAATCGCGCCTACTTCGTGTAATAGCGTTTCCGCGGGAAAACCTGTGTAAAATTTGATCCTGTTTCTACAGCCGCGGTTGC
>JAYGDG010000002.1:0-5734 GCA_046583015.1 Pirellulaceae bacterium
TCTGCTGGCTGCAAGAAGTCAAACTTTTCAGAAAGGACAATCTGATGAAGAACAACTTTGATATGCCCACGCCTGAGGAAATTGCCCGCCGCTGTCAAAAAATTCGCTCCGAATGGTCTGACGACGAAGTGCAACGTCGCGGTCAGACGAAAGTGTTGCCGGTTTGGATGGCAAACCAACGTCGCTGGGCGATGTTGAGCCAGCGTTTCGTCTATTTTCCTGGTCGTCACGCCAGTGGTTGGTAACGTAGACGACAGATTACATACTGAATCACCCGACAATTCGCCGCCGTGATGTTCTCCATTGCGGCTTTCATCCGGTGGCGTCTTGTCAATCGGGCCACCGGCTAGTCGACTAAAGCCGGATAAACAGCTTCTTACGGTACATCCAATAGCAGATGAGCCACATCACCAGTAGGGCCGTGCCGTATTGGTAAACCGAGACGTATTTTCCGAACGTTGACTGAGCGCTGACCACCCAGTCCAAATGAATCGACATCATGCGGGTTATCCACGGCCGCAGCAATTGGCCCATCATGTACATCACCAGGGAGTTCATCCCCACGACTACCATCGGGAACGCCAGCCACTTGAGTGGTAGCAAGTCGAACAATAGGTAGAAGATTGCCAACCCCCACAGCACCCAGGCGCCGCTGAAGAGTACCCACGACGGTGTCCAAATACGCTTTACGATGGGACACAGGAACCAGCCCATTGGCAGGGCGATGGCCAGACACGCCGCACCCCCGAGAACCAGGTACATCAGTTTTCTCCACTTGCCCACGCGACTCTGCAAAAGGCCTCCGGCCAGCAGCCCCAAGATCATGGTACCGATCGACGGAAGAAAATTCAGCGTCTGATATCCGCCCCCGTTATTCTGAAACGCTTTACCGTCCGGCCTGGGGAAAGCATTAAGAAGCTTTCGGTCTACCGTTGCAGCCACGTTATCGCCCTTAACCCAGGGCGAGAACCGGATCACCGGTTTCCATTTCGGTTGCTGCATCGCCAGCACCTCCGCGTTATCGAATTCCTCGCCTCGAGTTGGCTCGAGGAAAACGAACAGGGACCAGCTAGTGAGTAGAATCATGACCAGCGCAGCGACCTGGAGTCGTGCCCGATATCCTGAAATTAAGTAGACGAAGCCGTAGCCAAGTCCGATTTGCGCAAGCACATTGGTAAACACAAAATGCGTCTGCGAAGACGAAGTGGAAGCCAGGAAGACACCCAGCGCGAACAGGACGAAGCATCTCCACAGGCAGTGGACCGTGCGCCTCCAGTCGGCTTGCCCCATCATTTTTCGTCGGGCCACAGAAAAAGGAACCGCCACACCCACCATGAACATGAAGGCCGGTTGAATCAGATCCCAGAAGGAGACGCCGATCCAGCCAAACTGGCTGATCCACTCTGGGTGGCTGAAGTGAAAGGCGACCTGCTGCCAAGTACCATCGTCGGGCTGCTTGGCAGCCACCTGCCGCAATCCGAAGGCACCTCCTGCCAGCACGATCATAATCAGACCCCGATAGGCATCGAGCGACGTTACCCGACCTGCCCTGCCAAGCTGCCAGGGCGTCGGGGGCAAACTGGGCGCCACAGGCGCTGCCTCCGGTTTCTCGAGTTTATAATCGTCTGCTGTCACCGTCTGCCTCCTGCAAGAATACGGGGTCGACGGGCCTCACTTTACCATTTGTCGCCCGACTGCGACAACGACAATCTTCGCCTCACGACGAGGTTTCCGACTCATATTTCGGTTAAAGGCAGGGGAACCGTTCAGCTCAGGGGCGGTACTTGTTGCAACAAGCCCGGATTAGCCATCAGGTTTTCGATATCATCTAGTTCCAGTGGGACAGCCGCGGTCAGATTTTCACACCCCGAGTCGGTGACGACGACGGTGTCTTCGACCCTGATATAGAGTTGTTCTTCCTGGTTCCACATTTGTGGATCCACCGCAAAGACAACACCCGGCCGCAACGGTTCTTCTCGATAGTTCCAGACATCGTGAACAGCCATTCCTACTCCATGCGAGAGATGTCCATGAAAGTCAAGTGTGTTGAGGGCGGCCTGTCGAAAACTCGCTTTGGACCAGGTGGTATCCTCGATCACGGGTCGCATGAGGGCAGCCGCTTCCTCTTCAATGTCCAGAGCCAAGCGTCCCGGCCGAATCAGGCCCAACAAGACCTTGTGGTACTCGACGATGTAGCCGTAGAGTTCTCGCTGCCAGGGGGAATAGACGCCGTTGACCGGCCACATGCGCCCGATGTCACTGGTGTAACAACTGTAGTCCGGGGCATAATCCATCAGGACCAGATCGCCGTCCCGCAAAACCTGGTTATTGCGGTAATAGTGAGCGTTCCAAATATTCTTTCCCGAGGCAACGATGGGACGATAAGCACCTCCCTGGGCACCATTGACCCGAAAAATATATTCCGCTACGGCCGCCAACTGATACTCATAAAGTCCTGTCGCCGTCGATTGTATAGCTTCTTTTACAGCCGCTGCAGCGAGTGCCCCCGCCACACGCATGACGTCAACTTCCGCGTCGGATTTGCATCCCCGCAAGCGATCCAGGTGCGGCAAGAGATCCCGCACCTCTGCAGCAGAGTTGTTGTCCTGCAAGCCGCCTAAAAAAGCCTCTTCCCGGGACAGGGAGCCATCCCACGGATCTAACCGATTGGCCTCTCGACCGTGGCCTACCGTGTCACGGCACATCTGTTTGCCTTCGCCGGGCGCCAAGGGTGTATAGATTAGGTTACAACCGGCCAGATCCTTCGCCAGTTGATCGTAGTTCCGGACATGTTCGACACCCGTTTCTACCCGCGCCGAGTCCGCGTCATCGGAATTCAGGACGGCCCCCTTGCTGCGCTCCATCTTGGCGTCTCGTCCAGGTAAATAGAGCGTCGACTTCCCCGCCTGGCCTTCGATCAGCAGGTAACTTTGGGGGATATCCACGCCAGAGAGGTAGAATAGCTCATTGTTTTGCCGAAAGATGTCAAAAGCTCCCGTATGGATTCGCCCGGCTAGAACGGCTACGGAATCGTTCTCCAGCTCTGCGGCTAGTCGTCGCCGCCGTTCGCCATACTCTTTCTTTGTAAATGCTGCTCCCCCGCCCATACCACTCCTCGCTTTCAGCCCTTTTGGCGTACGAATTTCTAAACACCTAGTTGACCACAAACCCCTGGATCAGGAAACTGACAGTTCGGCACAACGTTACCCAGTCACTATCATTGCTTGAGGAGCTTTCTCCACACCATGCGTATCAACCAAGTGAAAAAGACCCTTCGTGATGGCGGCCTCTCCATCGGCACAATGGTTTTCGAGTTTAATACGACTGGGATCGGCCGCTTGGCCGCTGCCAGCGGCGCCGAGTTCGTCCTTTTTGACATGGAACACACGGGCTGGTCGGTCGAAACTATTCGAATGTTGCTGGCTACGAGCGTCTCGGCCAACACGGTCCCGCTCGTTCGCATCCCTGCTACCGATTATCAATTCGTCGCCCGCGTTCTCGACATGGGCGCCATGGGGATCATGGTGCCGATGGTGCAAGACGCCGAGCAAGCTCGCAACCTGGTCGAATTTGCCAAGTATCCACCCGTGGGCCGCAGAGGAGGCGCCTTTGGCATCTCGCACGACAACTACCAGGGTGGCCCTGCCGTCGACAAGATGACCAGCGCCAACGACGAGACCCTCTTGATTGCCCAAATCGAGACGGCCAAAGGTCTGGAGAACGTTGAACAGATTGCAGCCGTCGACGGGATTGACGTACTCTGGATCGGACAGACCGACCTAAGCAATTCGATGGGCATCCCGGCCCAGTTTGAACACCCGGATTTCCAGGCTGCCGTGGATCGCATTGTGTCCGTTGCCCGCGCTGCCGGCAAAGCAGCTGGCTACATGGGTATGAGCCTGGATGAATGCGAGAATCTATACCAGAAGGGTTTCCGCTGCCTGGCGTATAGCGGTGATCTTTGGCTCTACCAGGAGATCTTGGGGGAGAGCATCTCAGCGTTACGTCAACGCACCGAGACATGAATACAGCCGCAGGGCAGCCTGGCAGACGCTTCTTGCGTGTCCTGATCAGTCGCGGTTTAAACCAACTCGCTGATCGGATCACGATAATCGAGCAGGTATTGCGGTCTTCCGTTTCGATCGGTAATTGTCGTGGAAACCGTATCGATGCCCAAATTGTGATAGAGGGTCGCTAATACTTCCTGGTAATCGACCGGTCGATCCTTCGCGTACTCCGCTTTTCGACTACTGGACCCAACAACCTGGCCTGTCCGCATGTTGCCACCGGCCATGAAGGCGCCGGCAAGTCTCGGCCAGTGATCACGTCCCGCCTTGGTGTTCACGCGCGGCGTTCGCCCGAATTCACCCCACACGACGATCGAAACATCACTGTACATGTCGCAGCGTTGCAGATCCCATATCAGGGCCGCCAGCCCTTGGTCCATCTTGGGAAGGTTCTTGCGTAAGGTAACGAAATTATTACTGTGCGTGTCCCAACCGCCCCAAGGACCATTCATCGTAATAACACGGACACCGGCTTGAATCAGTCGCCTGGCGATCAACAGGTTCTTGTTACTGCTACCGTATCGGTCAACAATGTCAGCTTTTTCCTGTTTTAGATCGAGAGCGTTAGCAACTTCTCCAGATGTAACCATTTCGTATGCCCGAATTGTATAGCTGTCCAGAGCCTCCAATTGGCCACTGGAATCAATATCGCGACGGATATTGTCCAGCGATGAAAGCAAGCTTGTCCGTTCAGACAAGCGATCGACCGTCAAGCCTCGTTGCAATCGCAACACGTTTTTTGCATCGTTCGGAGAAAACCCCTTGTAGATCGGTCCCAAGTACCCAAACGCACCACCATTATACGAGACGAACGGCGGCGCACCGCTGGGAGTTGCCCCTTGCAACCGGGCTACTACGCTACCGATCGACGGCCTCCCACCAATGTTGGCCATGCTCTTGCGGTTGAACCCGGTGTGGGTTTGGTCATTGCTATGTCCAGCATTGGAACCGACCAGGCTTCGGATCACAGCAAACTTATCCGCCATCTTCGCGAGCTGGGGGAAATGTTCGCAAATATCCATGCCGGGAACATTGGTTTTAATCGGATTGAACTCGCCACGATATTCCGAGGGCGCATCCGGTTTCAGATCCCACATGTCCTGGTGCGAGGGGCCACCACTAAGATGAATATTGATAACCGCCTTATGCGAGGAACCAGAGCCAGCAGCTTCGGCCCGGTAAAGATCCGCCAGTGTAAGACCACCGATTCCCAACGTACCGAGCGCCAGGAACGAACGACGAGACACACCGTCACAATACCGCTGGCTGTCCGCGAGATTAATCCTAAGCATACCCTCTTCTCCTACTGCTCTTGGGCCACAATCCATAAGTGTTTACTTATGTTAATTATCGACATATCAGCCGGAGATAGCAAGGTTAATCTGCTAGTCGTTGCAGCTGCGGGTCCGGGCAAGCTCTCGTGCTATTTGCCCTACTCACGTGGCCTACTCAACCTAGCTTTCTGTCGTTGCAAAACGGTTTCATGACACCCCGCGATTCCCTTCTGCCAGGGCGCAAGCAAAACACGAGCCCCTTGCTTTAGCAAGAGACCCGTGTATGAAGCTTCGTTGTTGCCGGCTAGCTGCGACGAGCAATATTAATGTAGGCGTGAACATGAGGGGCGCCACGGAAATGGCAGACGACCGTGGGGCCTTCCAGTCGCCAAA
>JAYGDG010000050.1:0-2179 GCA_046583015.1 Pirellulaceae bacterium
CAGTTGTACAATCGTTGGCGCGACGGCTACCAGCGTTACTGGAGTAATTTCTTTGACCCCATCGCGGTCCGTTTCCAGGTGACGAAATCCAAGTTGGCGACCGATGTTACCGTCATGCCACTGATTGATCGCTCGGATTACCGTGAGTTTATCGAGATCTCCCAGGGTGTTGAAATGGCAGCGGACTTTGGAGATCTTCATCCGGAGTCAATTTTGCACTGGGTCATGGCGATCAACACGAAGTCCCAGGTGTTGCTGGAGAACACCGGCATGATTCGGCTGTTTGCCCCGCAAATCAAGACGAATCCACTCAGTTGGATTGGGAAAGGGATATCGGTTTACGTCGATCAGGATCCGCTTTGGGGAGAACTTCTCAAAGTGGTTGAGCAGGCAGAAGGAAACGTGGAAGATGCGCTGGAGGATTTTATGCCGGCCCAGATTCACCGCTTGCCGGTGGCCCTGCACGTGGATGTCAAGAGTGGCTTGAAGTTGACGCTGTTTCTCGCGGGAGTACGGGCTTTTATCGAGAGTACGGCACCCGGGATGCTGCTGTGGGAGACCAAGGAGTACCAGGGTCAGCCGTATGTGAAAGTTTCGCCGAGTGCGGAAGTGCGCCGTAATGCAGATGAGTTGGAGAAGGTGGCGGTTTACTATGCGGCCAGTGGTGAGGCCTTTGTGCTTACGCTCAGTGAACCGTTGCTTAAGCGTGCGCTAGGCCGCCGCTTGGCTCGCCGTGGTGAATCAAAGTCGGAGGCAACTGCCGGGGCAGCAGGCGCCAACGCGAAGGAGCTGGCTTCCTGGACCGGCAAGAACATGGGGTTGCAGGTGAAACAGCAGTTCTTGCAGTTACTGGAGCGCGGCCTGGATGAGAGTTACCGCAATGGGATGCAACGGTTGTCCTGGAGTAACCTGCCGATTCTCAATGAATGGAAACAGCGTTATCCAGAAGCCGATCCGCTCCAGCTGCACAAGCGTTTCTGGCAACGGACGCTGGTCTGTCCGGGAGGTGGAAAATACGTCTGGAACGACCAGTGGCAAACGATGGAGTCAACCGTTTTCGGGCATCCGGGAGATCCCAAGTCGGGAGCGGGATTCCCGAACCAGTTGAAACAGATCAAGTTCGGTAACTTTGGTCTTACATTTGAAGAGAGCGGTTTGCGTGCTCGCCTGGAGCTCAAGCGATAAGGAGCGTAGCTGGTTAGTCTTCTTTACGGACTTCGTCCCGTTTATCGTCGGAAGTCCGTTTGTTCAAGTAGAGCTTGATGGGCACTTCTCCGAAACTGAGCTGATCTCGAAGCACGCTCAGCAGGTAGCGGCGGTACTGGGGGGCAAAGAACTTCGGATTATTGCACTTGACGATAATCGTTGGAGGCTGCGTACTGATTTGCGTGGCGTAAAAGATCTTAGGTAGCTTGTGCTTGAACAGCGGTGGCGGATGGTGGTTGAGTGCTTTGCGGATGATTCGATTTAATTCGCCGGTGCCAATCCGCTCGCTGGACTGCTTGAAGAGCATCTGGGCATGATTGAGCAGGGCCTTGACGTTCTTGCCTGTTTGTCCAGTGACAAAGGCGATCGGAACATGCCACATGGTTTGGAACGTATCGCGCAGGTAAGTCACCCAGCGTTCGGTCGGCATGTGTTCTGTCATGGTGTCCCATTTATTGACGACGAACATACACGTTTTGTAGTTATCATTGATGTAGTTGCAGAGTTGTTTGTCGACTTTACTGATACGTTGCGAAGCATCGAAAAACATTAGTACCACATCGGCGCGACGAATACTTTTTTGGGCCCGTGTCATGCTGTAGAAATCAATATCGGTACGAACGCTTTTGCCTTTACGCAAACCGGGTGTATCGATTGCGATAAAGATTTTTCCATCCAGCTCAAAACGGACATCAACACTGTCGCGTGTGGTGCCTGGTACCTCACTGACAATCATCCGGTCGGCTTTACTGAGTGTATTGACGAAGGTGCTTTTGCCAACATTCCTCTTGCCGGTGATGGCGATCCTCATTTCGGGCGTTGCCGGTATTTCCGTGGGATCCACGCTCTCCGCGGGCAAACGCTCGCCAATCAGGTTCAATAGCAGGTTCTTGTTGCGGTTTTCCTGGGCGCTGACTCGCACCAGTTTGCCGCGTCCCAGGCGGTAGAATTCATCGGCCTGTGAATCAAGCCG
>JAYGDG010000246.1:0-2886 GCA_046583015.1 Pirellulaceae bacterium
CCCCAAGACAACCCGCAAAGCACCACCTCGCAAGCGCCCCAATGTCGTCGTGCTACTGGCTGACGATCTCGGTTCCAAGGACATCGGCTGTGACGGTGGACCGGTGAAAACTCCCACCCTGGACAAGCTCGCTGCACAAGGTGTACGGTTCACCGACTTCCATTCGGGAGCCCCTGTCTGCTCTACCGCGAGAGCCACGCTGCTCACGGGACGTCATCACTTGAGGACGGGGGTCTACACGGTCATCCAGGACCATATCCACAACATGCACCTGCGCACGAGCGAGGTGACGATTGCTGATCTGCTGAAAACGAACGGTTACGACACGGTACATGTCGGCAAGTGGCACCTGGGAACACCGTTTCGCGGAATGAACAAACCGTGGATCGACGAACATGGATTCGATTACTGGTTCGCTACCGACTTGAACGCCGCGCCGAGTCATCGCAACCCGACTAACTTCTGGCGCAACCGGGAACGCGTTGGCAAGCTGAAGGGCTACGCTTGCCAGCTTGTCGTGGATGAAGCCATTACCTGGCTGGACAAGAAACGCGCGGCAGAAAAACCGTTCTTTCTCAACGTCTGGTTTCACGAGCCGCACGCTCCCCTGGCGGCTCCTGAAGAGATCGTCAAACAGTACGGTAAACTCAACGATCCCGCCGCCATTTACTCCGCGACCATCGACAACACCGACCGAGCCATTGCCCGGCTGGTGAAAAAGCTGGACCAGATCGGTTCGCTTGACAACACGATCATCATCTACACGTCAGATCACGGCAGCTATCGCCATGAGCGGAATGGCAACCTTAACGGCGGCAAAGGATCGCTAATGGAAGGTGGGACTCGCACACCTGGCATCATTCACTGGCCGAAAGGCATTAAGGGCGGTCGGATTGAAGATACCCCAGCGGGTGCCATCGATCTCTTGCCAACCATTTGTGGCCTGGTGGAGATCGATAAACCAGGCGGCGTGCATCTCGACGGAACGGACCTTTCCCCGCTGCTGACCGGCGATCGCTCGGAGTTCAAACGTCACCAACCACTGACCTGGCATTCTCCAACCAGCCAACCTATTGCCGTGATTCGTGATGGTAAATACTCGCTGGTCGGCTCCCGCAAAATGGAGTACCCCAAGGACCAGGCGACTATTGAAGAAGTCATGGATGAGATGAGAATCATCCTTGAGAAGAAACACAATCGCAAACTGACGCAGTCCGAGCTTTGGCACAAAGCGTACAACAGCGAAATCAAAACGCCTGAGTGGAATCGCCTGCGAAGCCGATTCGTGATGCTCAATACCTTTCAGGAGTCATGGATTCCGCTGATCAAGGCCGGCTCAGGCGGCATCACACGATTTCGGCTTTACGACCTGTCGACAGATCCTGGCCAGCAAAAAGACATCGCCAAGCGTCTTCCCGAAGTGGCCAACCGTCTCAAGAAGGAGGTCATGGCGATCAACGCCAGCGTGCTGAAAGAAGCACCCGAGTGGAAACCGCATAAACGAACCAGCTCCTCGACAACACGGCCAGGTTCTCAACCCGGAACAACGATTGAGAAGAAAACCCGCATCCACCGTCTATCAACCACGAAACGTTCCACGTTCGACGCATTCACCTATCTCAATCGCATTCCCGAGAAACCTTACAGTGACGAGACGGCGGAAGAATTCGCCGGCCGTATCTTTGGACGACTGGCCAACCAGGAAGGGCGCATTTTACTGAAGGCCCCGGCCGGGATGGACCGACTGGCATATAACGGGTTCAAGACATTCCTGGGTTACGAGGGGACTGCCAGCGTCGGCAACTGTACTGCCTGCCATACACCGCCACTCTTCACCGACGGCAAGTCACATGTAGTCAGCAAAGACGGACGGGCCAAACCAACGCCGTCGCTTCGCAATCCTGGTAAAGGCCGAGTCAACCTGCAGAAAGCCCTGCTGCAAAAAATCCAGGCGGCCCGTGAGAAACAATCTGGTAAGGCGGATACCATCAGCAAGTATTACTCTGCGATGAGGCTGGACAAGAAGGATATTCCGGGACTCATCGCATTCCTGAAATTACTGGAAGACACGTCCGACGATCGGTTCCGAAAGCTTATACTGGAAGCAAAAGTACTCGACACGTCAGAAAAGCCGGATAAACCATGAATATAGTTAACTGCCTGCGGTCAAGAACCAGTGGAGAAAATACGATGAGACAAGGTCTCGTATCATTTGCCACATTCGTCCTGGCGATCGTTGCCTGCAACAACCAGCTTGACGCCGCAACCATTCGTGGCAAAGTGGTTAACCAGTCCGGGAACGCCGTCGAGGGTGTCATGGTATCTGCCATCGATGCGGAACATCGCAAATGGACGACCGTGTTCACCCAGAAAGACGGTTTGTTTGAGATATCCGGCTTGCGGAACATTGATCACAGCATTCGCACTCGGCTGATGGGCCTCACGGATAATTGGATTAGCAAGGTCACCCCCGGCACCCAGGACATGGTAATCCGGACTCGCCCTGCCGTAGGCGACGAACTGGAGGTGCAACGTCCGGCGAACAGTGCCTTCAGCATGCTGGCCTTCGACAACCCGCGTGACAAAATGAATTTCAAGATGAATTGCTCGTACTGTCACCAGCTCGGGACGGTCGGGTTTCGCACTCCTGAAAAGCCCGTCGACTGGGAAACCATGTTGCGGCGGATGGATGGTTTCGGCGGCCTGTACCCGCATACTCGGGAGACCATCATCCCGCGTCTCATGAACACCTACAAAGACGATGCCGTGAAAAAATGGCCAACCTTCGTCCCACCGTCACCACCGACAGGAATGGCAACCGCGGCGACGATCACGATGTGGGA
Organism: Pirellulaceae bacterium; assembly: GCA_046583015.1. Classification (GTDB taxonomy): domain Bacteria; phylum Planctomycetota; class Planctomycetia; order Pirellulales; family Pirellulaceae; genus JAZADA01. The sequence continues at coordinate 2,844 of JAYGDG010000246.1, forward strand.
AATGGACAAGCCCTTAGAAGGTTCATTCCATGACCTGGAAATC
>JAYGDG010000467.1:0-31872 GCA_046583015.1 Pirellulaceae bacterium
TCTTTCGTCTCTTACCCATTCCAAAACCTGACATGCAGAACCCTCAGACTTGAAACTGCGCACTTCCAATCAGACTCTCTTTTTTTCGTCCCATTCGGCCAAAAACTTGTAGCCGTATGCCCACAAAACGCTCAATAAAAAACAGCTAACTAACAACAGTGCCTTTACTTAACTTGTTCAAGCCAGCCAGCTAACTCATCTTTCCTCGGCAACCAGACATCAAGCCGTTTGAATGCCCTCTTGGCTCCATGCGACCTGAAATCTCTAGCGTTGCAGAAGTATAGTGGAGTCACAGGGTTAGCGTCTATACCAGCTATGTAGCCAACAACTCCTGTCGATTCTTTGCCAGACGACTTAAGCGGGATCAAAAGCAGAGGATTTCGAGGCGTAAGAGAGAGACTACGCTCTGACACCGGCACATTTTCCACCCTGATCGATCCTTGATAGCTGACTGAAATGCTAGCACATAGCAGGTCATTGGCTTCCGAACTCCCTCCATGGAAGTGGATCAGCGAGTTGGCAAGATGACACTTGGGTCAACCAACGGGACAGCATGGTCTCGTTGAGTCAGAGGATCGATAGATTTCGTTTCTTGAGTTGCTCAATGAGATCCTCAACACCGACGAATTGAATGGCGTCCCAACCAGCGTTTCGTGCTGCTTCAACATTTTCTTCCAGGTCATCGATCAGCAACAATTCCTGAGGTTGCCGCTGCGCCTGCTTTGCAGCGATCACATACATCCCCAATTCCGGCTTCCGGCAGTGCACTTGAAAACTCAACACGAAGGCCTCAAAGCAGGTCTTCATCCAGGAGAGTTCCAAGCTCTCGATCCACTCCCAGTGCGCGGCACACGTATTGGAGAGGAGTCCCAACTGGCAACCCTGTTTTGCCAATCGTTGCAGAACATCAATAACTTCCACCGCTGGGCGAAAGATGTCACTGGCTGCTTTCATGAGTTGACGATAATCGGGTTGAACTTTTAATTGCTGGCAGAAGTGCTGGTAAAATTCTTGCGACGAGATTGCACCCCGTTCGTACTGCAATTGCAAGGGACTGCGACAGACCGCATCTCTGACCGTTTCCGGGTCCAGTTCGCACAACTGAGCTATTTGCTGCCAGGCAATTTGATGGTCAAACAAGAGCAGCACATTTCCCAAGTCAAAGAAGACAAATGGATCCTGCTCTGGGGACATCAATGGCTGGTCCATAACGGCCACCTCCTGGCTAGGCGTTGCATTGAGCGTGCCATCAGATCACCAGTTCATCTGCCTAGAGTGGCTTAAGGCGGATCTTTCGGTAGGATGCCATCGATGGTTTACCTCCATGAATCTGCAAACCGATAATTCCCTTGGTGGCAATCTTGGTGTCTTTTTCGAGATAATTAACCGTCTGATACCCATTGAGCCAGATCTGGATACGATTTTCCTGGCAGCGAATGACGAGGTCATTCCAGTCATTTTCCTTGAGTGCTTTTGCAATTTCAGCCTGGTTCCCTTCGGCCAGCATTTTTCGCCGGCGGGACTCATCGTAAAGTGCTCCCCAGATCACACCTGGCTTCCAACTGCCCATATCACACTGATATCCAATCACTTCGTGGTGATTGGGGATCCGGCGACTTCGAAACTGGATCCCGGCGTTATTGCCCGGACCGACTAGCTTGGCTTGCAATCGCAACTCGAAATCCCCGTAGATCTTGGTCGTACAGAGAAACTCGTTATTGGCAACTGGATTCTTCAATGAACCGGCTACGATGGCTCCTTCGCGGACGGAAAAGACTTCTTTTTTGCCCTCCCAGCCGTCAAGCGTCTTCCCGTCAAACAAGGAAACGAAACCAACTTCGTCCGCTGGATCATCTGCTGAGAGCGAACAGACCGAAACGACAACGCAAAGAAACAGAACCAGCCTGCTGCAACTATGAAAAAACTGCATCTTCAACGACCTCATTTCATGGCTCAGCCCAGTAAACTGCCATCGATGGCAGTCTCTGGTAAAAGCAGATAAGAAGGTTCATTTCCCTGTCGACGAGCATACCTGATTCTGAGGAGCCTCAACAGTCGGCCCTCGATGTTGACAAAACTGGTGCCTCCAAAGGCAACTCTTGTGGTGCTAGTATCTAGAAGCCAGGCTGTCTAAAATACGTCTTCACGTTGCGACAAACTCGCATCACGAAAAGATGAATCCCAGGCAAACGCTCTGAATTTGGATTCCTAACCGATAGCGATCCGCCTGGCTACCGCTCTGAAAATCAACCACTGGTCCTTAGCAAGGAACGATTCATGTCACAGTCTTTGAACAAATACAGTGCTCGCGTTACGCAGCGCAAGAGCCAGGGCGCGTCGCAAGCCATGCTTTACGGAACCGGACTTACTGAAGAAGACATGAAGAAGGCCCAGGTCGGCATTGCCAGCGTGTGGTATGAAGGAAACACCTGCAATATGCATCTGAACGATTTAGCACAGCATACCAAGCAGGGTGTCACCGCGGCCAATTTAGTCGGCATGCGATTCAACACCGTGGGTGTCAGTGACGGGATCTCCATGGGGACAGAGGGAATGAGCTATTCGCTGCAGTCCCGGGACCTGATTGCTGACTCCATCGAAACCATCATGGGTGGCCAATGGTACGACGCACTCATTGCCTTACCAGGATGCGACAAGAACATGCCTGGGTGTTTAATGGCCATGGGCCGTCTCAACCGCCCTGCCTTGATGATTTACGGTGGCACGATCAAGCCGGGGACGTACGACGGCGAAAAACTTGATATCGTCTCGGCCTTCCAATGCTACGGACAATTCCTGGCTGGTACGATTGACGAAGCGACGCGTCATGAAATCGTCAAACGCTCCTGTCCGGGAGCAGGTGCCTGTGGCGGCATGTACACGGCTAACACCATGGCCAGTGCGATTGAAGCCCTCGGAATGAGTCTCCCTTACAGCGCTTCGATCCCTGCCGAAGACAAAGAGAAGATCGACGAATGCCATCAGGCGGGTGAAGCGATCCTAAACTTACTGCAACGGGATATCAAACCTCGCGACATCATGACCCGAAACGCCTTTGAAAACGCCATGGTGGTCGTCATGGCGCTGGGCGGATCGACCAACGCGGTCCTGCATTTAATTGCCATGGCCCGCTCGGTAGAGATCGACTTGACGCTTGATGATTTCCAGTCGGTGAGTGATCGTACACCCTACCTGGCTGATCTCAAGCCCAGTGGCCGTTACGTGCAAGAAGATCTCCATCACATCGGTGGAACTCCCGGCGTGATGAAGTACCTCCTGGAAAAAGGACTGCTGCAGGGTGACTGCTTAACCGTGACAGGCCAGACACTGGCCGAGAACCTGGCATCCTTGCCAGGACTCGACGAAGACCAAGAAATCATTCAACCTGTTGAAAAGCCAATCAAGGCAACCGGGCACTTGCAGATTCTCAGAGGCAACCTGGCACCGCAGGGAGCCGTCGCCAAGATTACAGGAAAAGAAGGACTTGTCTTCACGGGTACCGCAAATGTTTTCGATTCTGAAGAAGACATGCTCGATGCACTGGAGGAAGGTAACATCAACAAGGGTGACGTGATCATCATCCGTTACGAAGGGCCTCAGGGTGGTCCGGGTATGCCCGAGATGCTAACTCCCACTTCTGCCATCATGGGCGCCGGTCTGGGTTCCGACGTTGCCCTCATGACAGATGGTCGCTTTTCCGGAGGGTCCCACGGCTTCATCGTGGGCCATATTACCCCGGAAGCCCAGGTCGGTGGACCGATCGCCCTGGTGAAAAACGGGGATACCGTAACCATCGATACTGAAACCAGGCTTATCGATGTGGATGTGAGTGAAGAAGTTTTAGCGGAGCGACAAGAAGCCTGGGAGGCTCCACCCCTGAAGGCAACTCGAGGTACCCTCTACAAATACATCAAGAACGTGAAGTCTGCATCCGAAGGCTGTGTTACCGACGAATAAGAAACTCAGTGGAAATCACCACCGGCAGGAGCGACCCCTTAAATTTTCTTTCCGGTTCCCTTGGTCAGGGCCATGAAAGCAGATTCCAAGTTCACTTCTTCTTCTCGGAAGAGGGTTAGTCGGTGTCCGGCATCGACAAGAATCGCGGACAACTCACTGTAATCCGTTGCCTCCGGGATGAGCATCACCGTCAATTGTCCCGCGTTATCTTCAATCGTATCAACATCTGCATGCTGTTCGAGTAGCTTCGCTGCTGCACTAGGGTCGCCGGTCACTCGAATTTGTAACACCACGCGCTGGCGCACCTGCTGCATGACATCCTCCACGGCTGAATTAACAGTCATGACCCCACGATCAATGATGCCAATCTTGTTACAGATATCAGCCAACTCAGGCAAAATATGGCTGGAAACGATAATCGTCTTGCCCATCTCACCGAGGCGTCGCATGAGGTTCCTCATTTCAATCCGGGCACGCGGATCAAGTCCACTCAAGGGCTCATCCAGCAGCAACACCTGAGGGTCATGCAAGAGGACTCGAGCCAGTCCCAGTCGCTGGGTCTGACCACGAGACAAGGTATTGGCAAAGGCATCCCGTTTAAAGTCCAGGTCGACGATCTCTAACATCTCTTCACACCGCTGCCGGCGTGCTGGCCCTTTGATACGATAGGCCGCAGCAAAAAATTCCAGGTACTCAATCACCTTCATATCATCGTAGACACCAAAGAAATCCGGCATGTAACCAACCAGGCGACGGATCTCTTTAGGCTTGGTGTAAATCGAGTGTCCGCAGACGTAAGCTTCTCCCCAGGTGGGATTGAGCAAGGTGGCAATAATGCGCATGGTGGTTGTCTTGCCGGCACCATTGGGTCCAATGAAGCCGAACAGATCGCCTTCCTCCAGATCGAGTTCGATCTTCTGGATGGCAAACATCTCTCCATACTTTTTGGTCAGATCAACAGTTTTAATCACAAGCGCATTAGCCTTTCCTGTTCTTCAAACTACCTGCCATCGTATCATCCACTCAAGGGGTCGCCGCTGACGAAATCGGAAACACCAGTCGGTAATAGGTCCAGCGACCGGTGATATCCTTCGAAACTGCTCCATTAGTTAACAAATCACTCCCCTGCCCTTTGGCACGGCCAACCAGGATCACCCGGTTCCAGTCCAGTTGTTCGCTCAGATCGAGAAACTGCTGGTAATGATGTGCCAGTTTCGTATACCTGGGACCACCAGCCTTGTTATGGAACATCAGCATCTCAACAATGCGCGGTACATCAAAATCATCTTGTGCCCAGCTTTGAATCGCTTCTGCCCGCTGGACAAGTCGTCGCCGGAGCAGATAGGCTTCGGTCGCTCGAACATAGTCCGCCAAATTGCTGATACGCAAGACTTCTCCCGGATCAACAGCACCTTCAAGCACATAGACCTGATTTCGGTGATAGATGCGACAATCGTGCAGGGAAAAGGAAAAAGGATTGTTCAATTCGCCCTGCAAAACCCCCTGCCGGTCAAAATACAAGCCCGAGACCACATCCAGCTCACAGTTTGTCCACCAGCGGGCATTGAGCCCACGGCAGGAGTCATCTTGAATCGGTAATCCCTGGATTTTGCCCGGGACCAACGTTGCTGCCTGCTGGGGCAAGGTGATGGCATACTGCTGCTTGATGGAAGTGCTAGTTGAGCGGGTACTCAAGCCTCCGAGACCATTTCCTGGCAGTCCCTGCCAGCAACAAAGACAAGACAACTGGTCATCCAAGGGCGTTTCCATGGGCTTTGGCTTAATCTGCAAATCATAAGTACGTGGTTGTGGACTCAGAACATAAGCCCAACTCGTGCCACGCAATTGAGACGACTGAACATCATAGTCTACGATGTCCAACTGATTTACGTGCATCTGCTGAGGCTTGAAACTCATCGACATCAAGAGGCTTAACAAAGAAAATCCCACGACGATGGAGGGAAATGTAATCCAAGACCAGTGAAAACGATCCCACTTCTTGAGCAGCCAGTAGTCCAACGGACCGATCAAGACGATGTAGAAAGCCAACAGTCCCACGATCCAATAAAAGCGTACTAGGGTGACACCCTCGAATTGCCCCAGCGCAGCTCGCAACTGGCCGCTCAAATCCCGATACCCAAAATGAGAAACTTGGGCCGCTGTCGCACCACTGTCCGACGCCCCCACCAACTCTTCCCCTAATGAAATACGCCGCAACAACCGCAGTCGTGCCGGCCAGTCCACGAAGGGAGCACGATCCAGGTCCACTGCCACAAAGATCACCTGGCCAAATCCGACCAGTTGCCGAATTACCATCGGACGCTGACCTGCATCACCGACACCGTCGTAAGCTTCGATGCGCCCTTGGATACCCTCCAGCACTGTCATCTGCGAAGACCCTGGATCCGCGGCTGCCAGTTCGATCGGATCCTTGGCACCCGCATACATCTCCAATCCAGAAGTCTTCCATTGGCGTTCCACGAACTGAAAATGGCCTGGTACAAGACGACTCCAGTAACTCTCCGGACTTAACAGTTCTTCTCCTCGTGATCCAATACAAATCACGATCTCTCCACCTAGTCGCAACCATTGCTCCAAGGCCTTGAATCTCGCCTCGTTGAGTCCTTTCAGGAAATCGGGATGACTGGTTGTCACCATGATTTGCCGAACTCCCTCCAAACCATACCAACGATCTGGGAACGAACTAAAGTCAGCGATATGAACCACCTTAACCGGTTGTTGCTGGCTGTTCAGAGCTTTCTCCAGGTTCAGTTCCGCACCAATCACAATCACTCGATCGACCGTTGACCTGATCATCTCCGGTAAGCGACTGGGCGAATAATCACGCTCTCTAACAACACCATCGTCTGCAACTAGTCGAACGGTCAGACCACTGTCTGGACGACCAAACCTGACATAACCGGTCAACCATTGTTTCTTACCCACAGGGATTTCAACGTCGCCATCAGGAAAGCCACTGTAAACAGCCCTTAGGCCATCAGAATCTGAGGCTGCCAGTTCAAGATGCCCGGAAAACGCATCCGAGCCTGCTTGGACAGAGACGCGTACCGGGGTCCAGTACCCCAGTTGACACTGATCTCCCACCCCGACTTCCAACTCCAGGATGTCGGGTGCTTCCGCAGCAGCCAGGGAGCCACAGAACAAGATCAAGGACCAGGAAAATCGCGTCCAGAGAAGATTGAGCCAGCGCGCCATAAGAAAATTCAATACTTGAAAGTGCGATAATCGTAAAAAGAAAGCGTCAAACCAACTCCCTGAATCATCTTCATCCAGCTTAATCGCCCGTAGAAGAAGCGGGAATGCCCCTCGTCCGACAAAATCAGCTAAGGTTTTTGATCATCGGAACAGCGGCAGATATATTGGCCACAACCGGGACAACCAGCCCCGTATTTTTTCTGTACTGCCTCATTTAAATCAACTCCCGCAACGTTGGCAATCGTCGTCAACCAGGCCAATACATCGGCAAACTCACCCAACTTCTCCTCGTGCGATCCATCCCGCAATGCCGCGGCTAACTCACCTACCTCTTCGATCAGCCACATAAAGGTACCGTCGATACCCCGAGCGACATCTTTCTCCAGGTACATCGTTCGGATTAGCTCTTGGAAATCGGCCAGTGAAATCGCACCGTCAGGAGCAGGGGGCTGGTCACTCACACGCATGGATCCCTTCGATTGAACTCTGTTGCGGTCAGAGCGTGAATGTCAAACGCAGTTACGGTACTGGATCCATCTACTCCTGACAACCATGATTTGCAGTTGCCAACCCAGGGCCAGCACCCTTTGCATGGCAGCCGACTCTCCTACAATGAGGAGGTCACTCAGAGGGAAGCTGTTTGTTCCTGCCGCAAACCAACAATCGATAACACTCGATGCCAGAATACTACCCAGCAGCGAAAGTCGGCGACATTCCCGAGGGAAAAGGGATGGCCTATGCCATCAATGGACGGATGGTTGCTATTTTCCGAGAAAACGATACGTATTTTGCCATCGATGATCTCTGCCCTCACATGGGAGCCTCCCTGGCCCCTGGCTACCTGGAAGAAGGTATCGTTACCTGTCCCTGGCATGCCTGGCGATTCTGCGTCCATGACGGCACTTGGTGTGACAATCCAAAAATAGGGATCGACCATTTTGACGTGCGGCTGGCAGGGGACGAGATTCAAGTTGCCGTTCCAGATGAGTCGCCACCCGAGACTTCTGACTCATAAAAAACGGGGCACGATGTGAAACCGTACCCCGTTGAACAACCGCAGTTAGCGTGACTACTTTTTGTCAGTAATCGTCACGTTAATTTTCATCTTCAGAACCTGACTGATGGTATTATCGCCAACGGTGATCTCCATCTCCATATTCTGATCAATCTGCGAACTGGCCATCTGGCCACGCGTGTTATCAAAATACATCGTTCCTTTAGAATCCTGTTTCTTGATCTTGACTGTCGATCCTGCCAGCACAGGATTCTCAAGCTTCCCGAAGTTCATCTTGATCACTAAACCAATCTTATCGAGAACTTTCCCGTCGACCGTCTCTTCACCCTCGTAGGAATACTTGGTCTCCACCTGCTGTTTACCCAGCGGGTTGTCGAGTGCAAAACTGTTGGTCCAAGTGTCGCCCTGATCGACCGGCGTTGTGGGAAAGGTCGTGGCAGCCTGCGTCAGCATCTGTTTAAAACTGTCCTTGTTAAACATCCCTTGCAACAGATTCCCACCTGGTGTTTCTTTGAGTTTTTCAAAGAACTCAGTCGGCACTTCCACTTCCACAAGCTTGCCACTGGGCGCCATTTTCACTTTAAACTCCGCGTTGGTCAGCGCCTTGAACAACGGGGCAATTTGAGCAACCAGTCCTTCCGGCTTCTTTTTCTCCGCCGATTCATATTTCATGGCTGTTCCAGGAGGACCAGTCATCTCCATGCGAATGCGCGTAATTCTTTGACTAATACTAGCAACCCCAGCAGAATCCACTGCTTCAACCTTTTGAAGCATTTCAATCTTTTGGTTCATCTTCATCTCAACGTCCTGGCCCACGATACTCATTTTCATGTCCATCGTCTGATCCATGGCATAAACAAACTGCTCGCCCTGCTTAAACTGATAGCGCAAGGTCTTGCCAGCTTGAACCGTTTGACTCGTGGCACAAACAACCACCATGGTGAGCACCATGAAGTTCAGCGCTTGTGAGAACCGTTTAGACATTTCAACCACCTTTCAGGAAGAATTCGAACTGTATCACTCGTTATTAGAAGATTGCCTTCTCGTCTTTGCAACGGTCAGCAAAAGTGAGCTTTCATGAAACTACCTTGATTTATAGGCTTCCCGACTCGCCAATTCTATGGGAAAAACCCCAAAAGTCCTCTTTCAGGCCCTCTCAGCGTTTCTTGATGACCGTGACCGTCGTCACCAAGGAACTGGTCATTTGGCTGCTCAATAACAGGTCGCGAAATTCCGACTCGGTGACCAGACGCTGTGTCATCTTACTCTCCAGCAGCCGCCCCTGAGCCTTGTCAAAAAACACTTCCCCAGACATGTCCTGCGACTTGATTTTAAGCTGCTGTGGGGGAGAATCTTGATCTTCGCCGGGCACCAGTTCCATTTGACCGTGGACTTTTAGTTGAGCCGCAGCAGTCCCAGACCGTTGCAGATTTGCAACGTACTGATACTTCGTCTTCATCTTTAGTGCACCCAGCGGGGTTACTAGCATCGAATCAATTTCCCATTGATCACCAGGTTGCACTGCTTCCAGCGGCAAGATGCCATGGGATTTCTGCAGCGTTTGAGTCAGCCCGGCGGTGGTAAAAACATCCTTCAAGCGGCTCTCTTCTGGTACTCGATTGAGGGCAACCTGGGCCTGCGGACTCAGCTCCACCTTCTGGACAACACCTCGATTCGTCATCACGACCCGGAATGGCTTGCCGATCAACGGCCCTAACGAAGCCGCCATTTGGGCCGCTTCGCCGGCAGCCTTTTCGCTGGCCGACGAATCGTAGACAACCGACTCTACCTTTGGATTGTCCAATTCGATACGAATTCTCGTAAACGACTGGTCCATGGTGGCCCGGCCAGCTGTATCCACCTGCAAGACTCTCCAGTCCATCTGCATGGTCATTTGCACACGAACTTCGATTACCTGGTCACCCACGCGCGTCTTGCTCGCCGTCTGCTGTTGAAAAGAGACTCGATAGTCGGTCCCCGAGCGAAACTTCCAGCGGATGGGTTCTTGCCCCTGTAGGCTGGCCCCCCCAAGGAACAATTCCCCGGCTGGCAGCACGGCCAGCAGAGCGACTAGCCGGCCGATACGCAGTAGCATTCGCGGTACTGGATTCATCCAATCACCACTCACTTTCCAATGACTACAGTTCGAATGACTCACCAGGAGCCAGGACCAGCGGTTCCGCTTCGGTTTCTTGTCTCACTTGTTCTGCCCACTGCTCGGCATCCTGCTCGATCGGGGGCCACGTATTGTAATGTGCCGGAGCAACACGTTTGGGGCGGATCAGCTGCACCGCTTTGACGGCATCCGCCGGGCCCATCGTAAACAAGTCGCCAATCGGCAAGACGGCCACATCGATCCCCGCATCACCAATCAGTTGCATGTCAGCAAAGAGCGCCGTATCGCAGGCAAAGTATATTCTTTTCTCGTCAATCGTCAACAAAAAGCCGGCCGGGTTGCCTCCATAAGAGCCGTCGGGCAATTGCGAACTGTGATGGGCCAGTGTCATTTTCACGTGGCCAAACGGCAAGCTCACTCCGCCCCCCAGGTTCATACCCACCGCATTCTGCACACTATGCTGCTGCTGGAACCACTGGGCAATTTCAAAAACGGCCACGACCGTCGCTGCGGTGCGATTGGCAATCGCAGCAACATCGGCGACATGATCAAAATGACCGTGGGAGACGAGGATGTAATCAGCGTCCACGTCGGCTGCTTTCAGCGGCGCCGTTGGTGACTCATCAAGGAATGGATCCAGCAACACCGTGGACGATCCTGCTTTAATGGACCAGCTTCCATGTCCCAACCATGTCAATGTCGTTGCCATCGTTCCCACTATTTCCTTTCTGGAATCAAAGCCCAAGTATTTCTTTGATGTTTGCCTTGTACATCTCCACCCCTGGTTGACCATAGGGGTTAATACCCAGCAGCTTGCCCTCTACCACGGTCGCTAACATCATCATCTGAAAAAACTGGCCCAGCGATGATTCGTCGGCTACTGGCAACAGCAAGTCCGCCGTCGGTCTGCCCGCCATCTGGTAAGCCCGATTCGTCCCGGCAATGGCCGCCGCATTGAGCTCCGGTAACGTCCTGTCCTGGATCGCATCGAGGGGATCTTCCCCGTGGGTAGACGGACCGATAGAGAGTGGATCGCTGCCAGGACGTTCCACGATCAGGTTCGTAATCATCTTGTCCCGGCGACCTTCCTGGTGCTGTTGAGCTCGAGAATGCAAGTCCTGAGTATTGACGGTGGTTAATGGCGTCGCGCCCTGCTCCTCTTTCCCCAGGCTCTCCGCCAACAACTGGTCATACCACAAGCCGACGGCATTAAGTGCATTGGACCAGACCGACAAAACCCGCGTGGTCGCTCCCGCGTGAACTTCGAGCAAATGGTTCATAGCTGCGTACTGCAGGACGACGTTTTCTGCCAGTTCTGCCTGTCGAAAATGTTCATTCATCTCGGCGGCACCACGCAGCAAGCTAATGATGTCCAGGCCGAGGATAGCAGCCGGTAATAATCCAACCGCCGACAGAATGCTAAACCGACCCCCGACCCCGTCGGGTACGGAAAACCGATCCTGACAGCCCAGTTGATCAGCCAGTTCTCCCAGGCGACCCGCATTACCGGTGACTGGCACCACCCGCTCAGCGACCTGGCCCGGGTGATCCCCACAACTGGACTGCAAATACGGAAGCAGTTGCCGCAGGGCGGTGGCCGTCTCCAGCGTCGCGCCACTCTTGCTAATCACCACGATCGCCCAACGCTCCTCAACACTGGCTGCCAACTGCCCGCCACCTAGCCGATTAATCAGGGCACTGGTCGCATCATTGTCGAGGCTGTTGCCACCGAAGTAGAGACGCGGACAGCCGTTCCGCTGCTGCCGGGACAACTCGTTGTAGTAAGCAGGGCAGCAGGCTTCCATCAAGGCCCGTGTACCCATGTAGGACCCGCCAATTCCCAGCAAGGCAACCGCATCCACTGTCTCCCTCAAACGGTTTGCCGTCTGTAAGATGCAACCCAACTGACTGGCTTGCTGACGCTGCTCGTAATCTTCCAGAAGCTCTTCTGGCAAGCGAAAAAAAGCAGCATCCAGAGGCTGCTTCTGGGCGGGAATTTCACCCTTCTCGAGCATCACAAGATCATCTGAGACAACTTGCTCTCGTGCCGTCAGCAGCCGAGCATCGACCTCCTGTCGTTGGGAGTCAGTAATCCCCAGGTCCGCCAAGCTCACTCCGGAACAGTCATAGCGCAGCAAAGACGACATAGAACCGATGCGTTAGGAAATCGCGTTAGAAACAACCAGGAAACTTCAGCATATCCGACAGTTGGACTCAACGCTAGTCTCCTCAAACCAACCGTGAACTGCCCCACGGGTCCTTGTAGTTTCCCTCGTTTCTGTTAGTAAATGTGTGTTCAATTTTTTCTCGAGTATTCCAGGACGTGGTGCATGGACATTCATGATTTTACCCGCGAACTTCAGATTCAAAATGACTCGAAGATCGTGATGCTGGTAGCCGATGGAATCGGCGGACTGCCTGTCGAACTGGGGGGCCCCACGGAATTGGAAGCCGCCGCAACTCCCCACCTGGATGCACTGGCCACACGAGGAGTCCAGGCAGCCAGTATTCCAGTTCTGCCAGGCATCAGTCCCGGAAGTGGTCCCGGCCACTTGGGCCTTTTTGGCTACGACCCGGTTCAATACAGAATCGGCCGAGGAGCACTGGAAGCAACCGGCATTGGATTCGAACTCCAGGAAAACGACGTCGCCATTCGTTGCAATTTCTGCACACTTGATGAACAGGGAAATATTACCGATCGACGAGCAGGACGAATCAGTGGAGAAGAGAGCCTGCCACTCGTGGAAAAACTTCGCACAATCGAGATCCCAGGGGTCGAGGTTTTCGTGGAACCTGTCAAGGAATACCGTTTCGTGGTTGTCTTTCGTGGTGCTGGACTTGGCGACCAGATCGATGACACCGATCCGCAGGCAACCGGAGTTCCGCCACTGGAACCGACCGCCAACGACGCGGACAGTGAAAAAACGGCTCAGGTTGCTAAAGAGTTCCTCAGGCAAGCACGCCAACTACTGGCGGATCAACCCAAGGCAAACTTTCATACCATGCGAGGGTTCGCCGCCAAACCAAGCCTGGCCAGTTACCAGGAAGTCTACGGTCTAAAAGCTGCAGCCATTGCCGTCTATCCTATGTACAAAGGACTGGCTCGACTGGTCGGAATGGAAGTGGTCGGTCAGCCACAAACCTTGACTGAACAAGTCCAACTACTCAGGGAACACTGGGATGAATACGACTTTTTCTTTGTTCACTTCAAGTACACCGATAGCACTGGCGAAGACGGTGATTTTGAAGGCAAACGACAACGTATCGAAGAACTTGATGCCGTCATTCCCGACATCGATGCCCTGCAGCCGGATGTACTGTTGATCACTGGCGACCATAGCACTCCCAGTTATCTGCGCAGCCACAGTTGGCATCCGGTTCCCACCCTGCTGGTCTCCGATTGCTGCCGACCAGATGGCCAGACCGCCTTTAACGAGTCAACGTGTATTCACGGCGGATTGGGTCAAGTAGAAGCCAAGTACTTGATGACACTGTGCCTGGCTAATGCCGGCCGACTCGGCAAGTATGGTGCCTGACAGGAAGGCCTCTCGTAGCTTCGAGAATCTTCTAACCAAAACCAGCCCACAGTACCTCTCAAGGTGCTGCTCGCAAGAAACAAGGATTCAGCCAGTTCGCCAGATCACGCTGGTCTCCCTGGTCAGCACATTCGACCACTAGTGCCAGTCGCTTGGCACCCATCAAGCGAATATCGAGCTTCTGCACCGCTTGGCCTCCACGCATGACAGGGCTGGCCGCGACTCGCTGCCAGCGACCGCCGGGCAGGTCATCCCCGACCTGTTGCAAATAGAGACTAAAGACAACGCTACCTTGCAATTGAGCCTGGTCATCGATACCCACTTCGGCTTGGAATCGGTCACACCCCTCTGGAACGTTATAGGCCAGGCGAGCCGTACTGTGCATGCCAATCCCTTTACGGTACCAACGCTCAGCAACTCTCAGCTGGCCACCCAAAACATTTCGATCAACATGAAAAGGCCACTTGATGTCCAGGAACGGGATATGCTTATAGTCCACTGGCTGCAAATCACCCAGATAGACCACTCGCTCCGTTCGCGGGCGAATCACATTAATCTGTTGCCAGGGACCTGACTCGTTTCCCTGACCCACAGGCTGCTGCTGTGAAGAATGAGTCTTGATACGAATGGCCCCAGCCAGTTCACACTCCAGTCCCTGATCTACCACGGAGACTTGTTGCAGATGCAACCAGGAGCCGTCACGAAAACCAACTTCCGCTTGAACTTTGTCCATCGGTGGTTTGCGTACCAGCGTTTCATTGAAGCTGACAGCAATAACATTTTTCAGGGGGATCGTCAGTGGATTCGAACGTCCTCCGGAGCGAATCTGAAAGGTTGGTTCCCGCCGCTGGGGAGAGATTGCGGCTAGCCCGACCAGGACGCCCTGTACCTTGTCCTGGTTTTTCAGGTAAAGCGTATCACGCTTGCCTGTAGGCCGTTGAATCCTGTCCAACCAACGGTCACGTTGCAGCGGATCCGAAGGAGGCTTCAACAAAATAGCTCGGACCACTTCCAGCGGTAGCAGTGTTTCCTGCCACAAATCAGAGCTAACCACCAGGTGGTCTCCCGTCAATTGAACGACCTGTGCAATGAGCAACCCGCCATCTGCCAACAGAATATGAGGGTAGTTTCGTGGGACCCGTGGTGTGCCCCAGCGGATCAGGTCAGCGGATGCCATCACCCGCTGGCCAGTGGGCTGACGCAAGTGAACTTTCCAATCTGAGGAAATAGAGTGCAATTCAGCTACAAATGGTTCGCCATCAACGGGGCTCGCCAAGGACCCCTGACCCAGTAGCCAACTGTCGCTGAGGGCAGCAATCAGAACCCACAGGCTAACGCAGACAAAAGTGCGAGTTGCGCTCATCGGAAACCAGCCTAACGTTGAAAGATAGGCAAGTAGTTATTTGGCATTTGCAGGATCAAGCAAGCCATCGCCGTTGCGTACTCGGAACAAACCATATCCGTCCAGGAACCATTCTGTTGCTGGTTGGCTAACAGCTCATCGTGAATCCTCGGATACCACTGTTGCCAATGGTCCCCCCCGGCATGCCACATCGCTTGCACGGCATAGTAATGTCCATAGAAATAGTGGGTTGCTGTTCCGAAAGCGTCGATTTTTGGCACGTTTTTGCGCAAATAGGCAAGGCCCTTATGCACTTCATCTGAGTCATAGATACCGGCACTGTAGAGAGCAACAATCCCGGCGGCACTGCGAGGAAAAGCACTTTCCCCACCCGCGGTCATGTACATGAAGCCACCATCAGCATTCTGACTGCGTTTCACGTAATCGGTGCAGCGGTCAATGACTTCGTTGGGAACATACAGACCAGCATTGCGAGCTGCCCGTAAGGCCATCACCTGGCAAATGGTCACCGAGATATCAGCGTCCCGTCGCTGCGGCTGATACCGCCAGCCACCGTCTTCGTTTTGGATCGAGACAATGAGCTTGACCGCTTTGGATAAGACTTCTCGGATCTGCGAGTCCGGTGACATACCGTAGACTTCCGCCAGCAGCAACGTCGCAAAGCCATGCCCATACATGGGACCGTGCGTGTTCATGGCGCCTGCATTGATGAAGCCACTCTCCTGAGCATGACTCAAAATAAACTGCACACAGCGAGATACGTGTTGCCCGTAACGCCCCCGTCCCGGTGTACTTCCATTGGCCAGGAAGGCCATGCCAGCCAGGCCACCAACAGCGACATTTTTTCGATAGGCACCAACTCCAAACGACCCGTCTTCATTCTGCCGGGAGGCGAGATAAGCTAACGCTCGATCGACTGCCTGCCGTGTCGTCCGTTTCATCAGGTTAGCGGGAATCCGCTGTCGCAATCCAGCAGGCTGCCCAAAAGCAGCTGGCAGGGAAAACCACCGGTCCGGACGCAATTGCCATCCCCATCCCATCGCCATAGCAGCCAGGATTTTCCGTCGACTAAATTGTGCCATGCTCGCTTACCTTTAGTTATCTGACTCACGAGTTCTACGAAACGAAAACCTCTAAACGCTACTTGTCCTCGCCTTCTTGCTCGGCAAGCCGCCGATAAAACTGCTCCAACAAACGCTCGTACTTGGGTAAGAACTGATCGACCGCAGCGCCTCGTAATTGGGCTTGAAGTCTCGCGGGCAGATGGCCCCACAACTCCGCCATCACCATTTGCACGTCTTCCGGCTCAACTTGAGTTCCCGTATCCGAACCAATCCGTGGCGTGCTATCGGTCGCCGGATTTTGCTGATTGTCAGCAGCCTGTGATGAAGCACTTGAAGCAGCTCCCGTCCCGGGACGAAACGACGAGTCACTGGACTGCTGACGAAACTGTTTCATCAGACCGGCTAAGTCCTGAACAATCATTTTCTGCAACTGTTGCGTCTCTTTACCCAGGTCACCAGCGGCAATACGTCCTTCCACGTTTCTCATCGAATGACCGATTCGTGACCAGGAATCACCCGGTCGCTGCCCGAGATCTTCGCCTTGTGTCAGGCGGCGCTGCCGCTGAACATCAATCGCTGGACCTCGTTCTGCTTTAGGCGGCTTCTGCTGCCGACTGGTCGACTTGGGATTTGCCGGGAGTTTATCAAGACCTTGAAAAAGTTCCTCTTCAAAGCGACCAGGCCGCGCTTTGTTATCGTCCTTGCCCTGTTTCCCAGGCTCTCTGGCGCTCGCCGCTGGAGCCTGCCAGGCAATTGCCGCAGTTGGCGTGACGCAGATCAGCAACAGTCCATGGGTAAACAGACAAATCGTGAAACAAAACGTCTGCCAATATCGATTCATAACATAATCCTCGTTTCAACATTCTACCGTAAAACCAGTCGATCTGTCATGGACGATCCTGAAACCGTGCCCGTAACCGGGGAGCGGGTTCCTGGAGTTTTTTTACTCGTCCTTAGACTCCTTCGCTGGCTGAACAGCAGATCCTCTTAAACGGTCTACAATGGCGGCCAGTTGTCCTTGCTGACGCGCCAATTCAGCGTATTGCAGTTGCTGTTTCTTGGTCCAAGTCCCGGCCGCCATACGGGCTTTCGCCAGTTCTTCGGTCTGCTGGTTAATATTACGTTGCATCAGTTCCAACAGGATTAACTCGGAGAGACTCCTCGGACTGGCAGCTCCCGGTCGCTGCTGACCGGTCGTTGCCTGTGGTTCTGCTCCCTGAGTCTCACCCGTGTCAACTTTCGATTGCAACGCTTGGAGCAAGCGTTGCAACTGTGCCACCACCTGCAACTGAGCTGTCTGCGCGTTCTGCTTATCCGTTAATTCGGCGGCAAGATCATCGGCAGCCCGGGTCATTTGTTGACCCGCCGCCTGCAGACCAAAACGAAATGCTTCTGATCGTTCCAGCAAACGGGCAGAGGTCAGCCCATCCAAGGCTAACTGACGTTGTCGTTCCGCCAGTCTCTTCAACACCCCACGTTGAACTCGAGTCAATCTCCGTTGGGGATCTACGATTCTAAGCGTATCGAGAGCACTGGTCTCTGCCAGAATTTCCTGCTGCTGCTGAAGCATGGTGACCAGTTGCTCCTTTAACCGGTCGAGTTGCTGCCGCAGCAAACCATGCTCTACCTGAAAGATGTCTCTCTGCAATTGTTGCTGGGCAGCTGCCAGTTTTTGTTCCGACAATTGACTACCTGCTACTGCCTGCTTTCCCAGGTCCTGCCGTATTGCCTCTGCGGTCAAATCCATCTGCTCGCCAGCTGACTGGACACCATCAGCTGACTGCTGGGCGCCCAGTTGCCGCAACTTGGTCAACAGCGGTTTGACTTGCTGGCCCAGGCGTTGCTGGTTTTCTGCCAGTTTCGCAAATGCCTTTTTCCGTGCGGACGCCTGGGGCTGCTGCGCCGCTGCCTCGAGTTGCCGGCCCAAGTCCTGCTGACCGACTCGTGCTTTCTCAAGACCCCGGGCTGCTTCCTGCAATTGCTCCAGCATTCGATCTAAACGATGTTCGTGCCGATTACTGAGAATACTCAGCATCGACAACAATCCTTCGTGAACTTCCAACTGAATACCTAAGGCATTGCCTAACTGGTTGCGTTCGATATCTCGCCCGCTCTCACGCATCTGCCCGGATAGCGCTTGCTGTTGAGCAATATTGATCGCCTCCAACAAGACCCCAGCCGAGACAGGATCACTCTCCTGCAATCGCTGCTGCATCGGTAGCATGCGATTCAAGACCCCTTCAAATTGACGTGCCAATTCCGTCTGACGCTCTCCTGCTTGCCGTTGTTGAGCCTTTTCTTTATCGGTTAATTGCTCAGTCGTGCGACCAAGGCGGTCAACCTGCAATTGCTGAGTCTGTTCTCGATACTGATCCTGAAGATTAGCCATCCGTCGGATATCGTACGCAAAGCGCTGGTAATCTTCTTGTTCTGAAACCTCACCTAGCAATCGTTCCAGCCGGCGAATCACGCTCTGTTGACCTTGCACCGCTCGTTGAAACGCCAGCCGAGCTGCCGGGTTGACCGGTACTTGAACCTCCTCCAAGGTACCAAGCGTAAGATCTTTGACCACAGTTTCGTGCTCGGAACGACTTGTTTTCAAGGTAAACAGTAGTTGCGCTTCGATGTCCAGCAGCTGTTCTTCGTGGATCCGGCCCAAGGTACGCAACAATCGCTTCAGCTGACCTGACAAGTCCGGCAACCGAACCCGATTATTCTGGAGCACCTCCAGCAATTGGTCCACATCCACGGGAATCCCGTCCTTCGTACCGAAGAGAATTTCTTTCACCTGTCGTTGATTCAGTTCCACACTTTGCAGATGGTCCAAATCCGATTTCTGAAAGGTACCAGGATCCTGGAATTGAAGTTGGATTTCCAGTGCGTGGCGTCGAGCATCTCGCTGCCAGCGCAAGGACTCTTCCAGCCGTGAAATAATGTGAGCTTGCTGCCGCATGATCTTCTGATCCAACTCATTCCGGGAAATTAAACCCAATCGCTGTGTTGGACTTTCCGTTACCTGTCCCTTGAAATCCGTTGCCACCACGCGATATTCAATCCAGTTGCCCGGATGCAGATCTTGCAGCGAAGCCAGGTCCCAACGGTACAGGAGACTCTGCTTGTCCGGCACAGGGCCCGGACCAAGGAAACCGGTCGATGCGG
Organism: Pirellulaceae bacterium; assembly: GCA_046583015.1. Taxonomy (GTDB): domain Bacteria; phylum Planctomycetota; class Planctomycetia; order Pirellulales; family Pirellulaceae; genus JAZADA01. Next base: position 19,427 of record JAYGDG010000467.1, read on the forward strand.
GACGGTCATCCGAATCACCACGACGCCACAATGCAACGGGGACTTCCTCCATCTCTGCTGCATCCGAACGGAGAAAGTGCAGGTCAAGATTACGCAGCCCAAAATCATCACGGGCCGTGACCTTCAGGAAAACAACCCCCCCACCTAAAACCTGGTGCTGTCGTGGCGGCGAATCGACGGAAACAACCGGAGCCAGGTCAGTCACGACCCGTACCTCCCACTGGTCCTGACTGACACCAACCAACTGGTTCTCATCTTCGACTTCAATCCAATAACGACAGGGTTCTTCAATCGTCCAGTCGAACGGAGCATCCAATGGCAAAGAAAATCGCTGACCGTCAGCGTCCAGTAGCAAAGCCCGTCGGCGTCTGCGGTTCTCCTCTTCCGTCACCAAGAATACTCGTGCTGCAACCCGGTCTAACTGTCCCTGCAAGGTCACCCGGGAGCCCTGCAAGACCCGAAAACTGCCAGCCACCCGTTCCACTGGCCATTGCATGTATTCTGGAGCGTGGATCTCGAGTCCCAGGTCTTCGACGGTGGGAGGATTCATCACCGTGACATAATTCCAGAGCATCGTGTCGTCATCACCACCGACAATGCGAAATCGAAAAGAACGCTGCAGATTACTAAACCGATACTGGGCGACCTCTCCGTCCTGTTCCATGACGACAACTTCTTGCTTGTCTTCATCCTCCAGTGCCCGAAACTGCAACATCACTTTTTCAGGCAACCGATGATTCAAGTCTTTAACCCGCACACGAAAGCTGGCACCGGTAGCAATCTTCAAGGGAGGTGGCTCTACAAATTCAAGCTGGTTCCAGCGCGGCCAGGGAGCGTGATTCCAGGGACGCGTCAACCGGCTTGCCGCCTGCGTGGCTGCAGACTTGTCCAGAACAAAACAAGCTCCCACAAGAAGTAAAACAGCCAGCATTAATCCCATCGCTCGCCAGGTACCTTCCGACTTCACACACTGGCCCAGGTCCAATCCATCGATTTCTCGGGAAGTGGATTCAATGACTGCCAGCCGTAACGCTGCCGATCCCGCTTCAGTCGTCTCAGCTGGCAACTCAAGAAATGCAATCGAACTGGACAGCCGTTGCCCTAGATCCGGAAAAAACCGTTCGATGTGCTGTGCTACGTAAAGGTCCGAATACCGATGACGAATTGCCGGCAGCAAGAATTGCCAGCATCCCCAGGCCAGGGTTGTCCAAAAACAACCTGCTAATATCCAGCGTAACCCGGCATCCTGGATTCGTAATCCATAATCAACACCACCCACAAACAAACCCGTCAGCAAAACAAGCGACAGGCAGCGGGCTACATTCCAGAGCAAGGTAAGCCACCAAGTTCGGGTTGCGATCGCCCTGATTATGTTTTGTAGTGGATGCCCCATGACCTAGACCTCAAACCCCTGGTAATGCCCAACCCTGGCAGTGATTTTCCCGGAAATTCGCTTCCCAGGCAAAACCGCTGACGTCGTTAAGTTTAGCGTATAGCCGCTGCCAAAGCAGCTGTTACTTGTCGCCGCAAACACTCTAACTCCTGTTGAAACAAATACTTAATGAACCTAATTACTGTTTACATCATGCCCACCCGTTTACGCAAACACCACTCACCAGTGACCAGCATCAAGAAGGCCAAGGCCAACACCCAACTGTTCCAAAGTGGTTCGGGCGGCTGTGATTGAATTCGGACTTGGCGACCCGCTGGCAAAGCGGCCAGCAGCTGATCGATTTGACTTGCGGAATAAAACCCTCCTCGTGAAATCTTTGCCGCTAATCTCAAGTCGGATGAATCCATTTGCTTGCGGGTCATTTCCTGGTCCGGCGGTAATATTCGAAAAGCGGTTGCTGGAGGTTCTCCCTCGAGTGTCGGTGTCGCCAGCCAGGCCCGGTATTTCCCTTCTGTCAATTGGCTAACCGTTCCAACAAAAATTCCCCGCTCACCTGTTTCCCGGTGCAACACCATCTTCTTCCGATTTCCTTGTTCGCGATCGACCACCACGCTAACACCATCATCGAGCGGAGGAGCCAGGCGATCATCAAAAAAACGAACTCGCAACTGGACTGCATCACCCTGGCGATATTCTTCTCGACTGGCTGTCAGTTCTGCCTGGCGACTTTTTCCCAGCAGCTTCGAGCGGCTTAAGTAACGGATCGTCTGCAGCCAATAGCGATCAAATGACTGGTCTCCACTGCGACCACCAAGCCATCGCCAGGTTTCATCGGTGGCATGAAAAACAACTTTCCCGGCACCGACAAACTGCAGGGTGATGACAGGCAACGGCTTACCATCGTCTCCCTTTTCGGTCGGATGTTCCAACAATACTCGGGCTCCACTATGGAGGCCGGAGGTGGCCAGTAACCAGCGTAAGCCGGGTAGTTGCTGCCATGCCCGAACGTTCTCTGAAGTGGACTCTGCTAATTGCATGTGCGGTGAAAGCAAGCCCATGCGACCAAGCTTCACGGGAAACGACTCAACCAGCACCTGATCTGCCGGGGGCACTTCCATGGAGGCAATTTCTGCTGGAAACAACTTCTCCAGCGGTGTGTCCTGGTAAGCCCGGGGAAGATGCCGGGGGCCGGCGATCAACACCAGTCCTCCACCCCGTTCGGTCACATAGTCGAAGAGGTTTTGTAACGCCGATTCACTTAACAGTTTTCGGTTGACATCACCAAAGATAACCACATCATACGGATACAATGCTTCGCGATTGACAGGAAACGTTGACTCAGCCGTGGTATCCAGTTCCACGTATGGCAAATCTGCTTCTTGCAGAATCGTCGTCAATTCAACAGCCCTGCCCGTTACGGTCCCCCCTCGTTTTAGTCCTCGACTGAGCAAATTTTTAAGTGCCCGAAACTCGTAATTCGGATATTCCTGAACCAGCAAGACACGAATAGATTCGTCCGTCACGCGTACTTCCTGTGACTTGCGATTATTAGACAAATCAATATCTGCCACCGGCGCGATGGCCTCTACAACAAATTCAAATTCACCCACTTCCTGAGGACGGTAGGAAAGCCTGACGGTTTGCGACTGATCATCACCTTCGATTTTCACTTGCCGCTCGGCAAGTACCTGCTTCGATCCTTGTTGCTGCAACCGAACAACGATCACCTTCTGATCAAATCCCGAGGCACTCAGTTTAAAATCAAAATGGAGCAAATCATCAACGAAAACAACCCGTTCCACCAGCAAGTCACTGATGCGCACATCACGCAGTGACCTGGCATTTCCAATGCCCACGATATGCATTGGGATTCCTTTGCGACGACTGTACTTGGAAACCTCGCCAATCGATGGACCGGCGGTTGTAATCCCATCGGTCAGAACAATCATCGCCGCGGTCGGGCGACCACGCTGGAGATCCAGTACGTCACGAACAGCATCACCCAAACGACTGCTATCCTCGCCCGCTTGAATACTACGTACACTTTCTGCCAGCGTACCGGCCAGTCCATCGACAGTTCGCAGGCTGCTCCCCATGCGAAAGATTTTCAGGTGATATCGCCGCTCCAGGTCACTCAGGAGTTGGGCCTTGTCTTTGAGCAAGATGGCCTTGGCAACACTTAGACGATCAGACTCGTCAAAACCTAATTGTTGCAACTGATCCTGCAATTGCTGCTGCCACTCATCATCCCCCTGGTCCCTTAAACTCATGCTGGCCGAATCATCGATGAGAACAATGATATCGGCCAAATCCGTAACATGCTGCTGCTGCATCCACCCGTATAGCATCAATACGACCAGCGAGACCAGGGACATCCGCAATACAATCAACGTCGACCGGCAGACCGTTCCTGAACTCCCTCGCTCACGCCAATACAGAAACGCGACGACGATCAGGGCAACGATCAGAAACAAGACGGTTAGCGACGGTGGCAAACTCCAACTATGCCGGTAACTCGGCTCCATCCCCTCCCCGACAGCGAGTGGTGAGCAACGAACCAGCCAGGGCGGCGGTTGAGCGAAGATAGAACTGGCCAAATTCATCCAGAAGCACGTCCCACATAACAAGCATAAAATGACTCGGTAAAGAGCAGGCCAAGCAGTCCCGCCAGCAGGTAACGATAGATGGGGCGACCAGCACTTGTTGTAACTTCCCCGGATACCATCTCTGTTTCCAGGTCGGCAACTTCAATCTGGTCGGGCAAGAGCGTGGAATCACTGCGGGTTAAATCACTTTCACGGGTATCCACGTTGGCTGCAAACCACCTCGAGGAATCGACAGGTGCTCCGAAACGTGCTTCGTAAAGCCCGCTCAAGAGAGTGGCGTCGTACCACCAGACCATCCGACGATCGGCATTGCTGACCGCCACATGCTCACTTTCACCCCGCGGGTTGATGACCTCCACACGTGCTGCCGGGCTTGCTTCATGATGCCGGATCTCGAGCAGCTGGCCAACCTGTACGTTTCTCGGTTGCTCCTGGGTCCTCACGGCCAGTGCCAGGGTTTCCTGCACAAGGGGCAGGAAACTCGGCCAAGTGCCCAGGTCGGACCAGGGAACCGGTGGATCCTGGGACGCGTCGGTCGACTGGGGAGACGCGGCTGTGGTAAAGACAATACTGTGCCCACGACCAATCCGTTCTTCAATGATCGCCGGATCTGAGTTAAAGAATTGCAAGGCAACCCGAGGTGCTGCCTGTTGTTGATCCGTATAAGGTTCGGCACGTATATAACGTGCAATCGGAGAGGTCAGCAAACCGCTGCGAACTTGCCCACGAAAAGGAGCAACGATTGGATGCTGGTAATCGAGTGGATCGAAACGATAAGTTGACGTGGGAACTGCTGCCAATAACTGCACGGGCAAGATTCTTCGTTCCTTGCGGGCAGCCCCCAGGTACTCGTTGTAGTCACTTATCTCGACCTGGTCACCAAGGAAAAAAACGACCGACCCTGCCCCTTGCAAGTATTCGTAAAGAACATTTGATTCTTCTGAACTAAAGCGACCCACGTTACACAAGAATATTGCGGCATAGCGCCTTAAATCTCGTTCCAACAGGCCACTTTCCGAGACAATCTCAGAATAAACTTGAGGCTGGCGGATATTGGTTGGATTTAAACTCAAATCAACGTAGCGCGCTGCACCAGGCCGACCCTCGACACAAAGCACCTCGAGAGCTTCCCGAACCCGCACACTAACCCACCGCCGATTGTCAATTGCCAAGGCGTCACCGCTGGTGCGCACTTCGATCTGGTGTTCACCAGGCACGTCAAAACGAACACGATGACTCACTGCCACCTGACTGCCTGGATCCAGATCGACTCGCTGTTGATGCACACGTTGACCATCGACCCAGAACTCAACCTGCTGTCCATTCAATGTTCGTGATGAAAAGTTACGGATCTCCGTTTCCCAGGAAACTTCCTGTCGTACAGTAATCCAATCCGAGGCAAGTTGGCAGCGGGTGATCGCTACATTGACCGGATCACTCGTTCCTACATCAACCACCTGCAGTCGTGAACCCTCGGTCAGTTGGGTCAGTTGGTCAACCGCTCTTCGATCCGTTGCAATCTGCCAGGTTGTCTCTCCCATATCGGTAAAAATTCCGATCACCGTTTCTTCCAGTCGAGGCTGATCTTGACGGACCTGTTCGACCAGTTGTTCGACCTCGGTCAGCGTGGCTTCGAGACTGGCCATCCCATGAGACAACTGAAGATCATTTAATTCTTGTAGCACATCCTCGATATCAAAGGCTGGAGTGCGTATCACGACTTGAGGTGGATTTGCCATCATGACCAGGGTAAAGCCGTCGCCTTGGCGCGCCCTCCGCAGCCACTTTTCAGCAACTCCCTTGGCCAATTCAAAGCGGGCCACTCCTTCCTGCTTGGCGCCCATCGAATAGGATCCGTCGAGGACCAGGACAAAATGGCGGCGAGGCTGCCCTTGCCTGCCTGTGGTTGCCAGCGATAACCAGGAAACCACCGGATCTGCCAGGGCCAAGGCGAGCAATAACAAAATGAGTACACGCAGGCTCAATAAGACCCATTGTTCCAGTCGCATCCGACGGGCATGTTTCTGGACGGCGGCAAGTAAATAGTCCATCGCTGCCCAGGAAACACGACGGTACTTTCTGCGACTCCAAAGATGGAGGGCGATTGGCAACAGCGCAGCAAATCCCCACAACAGCATTCCACTGCTGCCAAAAGTCCATATCGCCAACAGGCACGACGACAGGCCATTACTTGCAATCACGGCAACCAAACTATCGATCCCCAACCAGCTAACCCCTGTCCCTTACGAATCGCTCAATCACCGCACTTGTTTTGAACGATTCTTTAAATAGTTGAATAACGTAACATCCATAGGTGCATCCGTACGAATCTGCTGGTAGTCCAAACCAGCTGCCAGGCACTGCTGCCCCATCTGTTTCAAATAGTCATCGAATTCTTTCAGATACGCCCGCCGCAGCGCCCGTGGATCGGTAGCGACCTCGGGCAATTGCTCCAATCCCTGAAACATGGTCGGCTGGTCAAACGGAAATTCCAACTCCGCAGGATCCAACACGTGAAAAACAATCACATCGTGTTGTCGATGACGAAAATGTTTAAGACCGGCCACGAGTTTACTCGGCTCATCAAACAAATCGCTCAAGACCATCACCACGCCACGTTTTGAGAAACGCTCCGCCAAATCATGAAAAACGGGCCCCATCGACGTCTTTCGACCTGACTGAGCAGATTCCATGATGTCGACCAGTTGTTGCAGATGTGCTGGGTGACTGGCTGGCCGCAAAAACGTCTGAACCTGCTCATCAAAAGTGACCAGGCTGACCGCATCCTGTTGACGCAAAATCAGCCAGGCCAGGCTAGCTGCCATGCACTGAGCATATTCGAGTTTACTCAGTGCTCCACCCGGCCCCCGATACTGCATACTTTCACTTACATCCAACACCATGTAAGCGATCAAATTGGTCTCGTCCTCGTACCGCTTGAGCGACAATTTGTCGGTACGAGCTAAGGCCTTCCAGTCCAGGTAACGCAAATCATCCCCTGGGACGTACTCGCGATGCTCGGCAAATTCAATCGAAAAACCATGATACGGACTGCGATGCAAACCAGCCACGTAACCTTCCACGATATGCCGCGCACGAAGTCGCAAACCCTGGATATTAGCGAGCGTCTGGGGATCTAAAGACTTCCGGGAGTTTTTCACGTTGACCCTCGTCATCCGTTGCTGGGAGTAAATGTTCGATCAACTGGCGAATGATGTCATCCGAGTTGATGCCATCGGATTCGGCATTAAAATTAGTCTTAATACGGTGTCGCAATACGGGATAAGCCACCGCCTGAATGTCCTCCAAGTCAACGCTCAAACGACCACTCATTAAGGCTTTCACTTTCGCAGCTGACACAAGATCCTGCCCGGCCCGTGGCCCGACACCCCACATGACCAGTTCATCCACCAGTTCCAGGCTTTCCTCACGCCCTGGCCGCGTCGCACGGATTAACTTCAAGGCAAAACGAGCCACGTGATCAGCAATCGGTACCTGCTGAACAATGCGAGCAGCGTCCAAGATCTGCTCTGCATTTAACACCGTACTCAACTCCGCTTCAGCGGCATCTGTGGTCTGCTTGATAATTTCTAACTCATCCATTTCAGCAGGGTAATCAACGAGCACATTCAACATGAAGCGGTCAAGCTGTGCTTCCGGCAACGGATAGGTCCCTTCCTGTTCGATCGGGTTTTGAGTTGCCAGGACAAAAAATGGATCGGGTAACACGTGTCGCTGGCCACCGGCGGTGACCTGCCGTTCCTGCATGGCTTCCAGTAAGGCAGCTTGCGTTTTCGGTGGCGTACGATTGATTTCATCAGCCAGCAAGACGTTGGTGAACACGGGTCCCGTCACAAAACGAAAATCGCGTTGGCCACTCTTCTTGTCTTCCTGGATAACCTCGGTACCCGTAATGTCTGCCGGCATCAGGTCAGGCGTAAACTGAATGCGATTAAAGTCCAGGGAGAGGGCACGCGAGAGAGTTCGTACCATCAATGTCTTGGCCAGACCGGGTACCCCGATTAACAAACAGTGCCCCTGGGCAAATAGAGCAATCAACAACTGTTGGACAACGTCCTGCTGACCCACGATCACCTTGGACACCTGTTCCATCGTCTGCTGACAGGCCGCTTGCAGCATTTCAGCTGACTGAACATCATCTTGTTGCAACATTTACCTAGTTCCTTACAAACCGTTCGAAACGCTCTTAAGTAAGTCTAATCATTCTGGAAGGCAAACAAACGCCTGGCCGTTACCAGCAACAGTCGATCGTTCGACACAAGTAAATGCCCGCCAGTCACACCCCGGGGAAGCAAGTCGATTTGGCGATGCAACCTCCAGTTCGCTCCCCTTTCGAGCAATTCAGAACGAAACACATAAATCGACTCACGTGTCGGCCAATAGACTTCATCTGCAGCAATCAACCCTCGCCCAAAACCTCTTGGTGCCGGTCGAGCCGCAGTCACATCACGATCCACAGCGGCCGGAAACTGTTTTCGAATACGACCATTGTAGACGTCTAACCAGTAAAGATAATCACCACTGACAATCAAATCATCACCGCTAACCCCTAATAAGTGCACAACATCTTGAGTTTTCCCTGAAGATTCCGACCACAGGATTTCACCGGTCGCTGCTTCGAGAGCAAAAATCTGCTGGCAATCCGAGGGCGCAGCCACGATCACCCCGCGATGAACTAAACAAGGATTCAAATCACGAAAGAAATGGGAGCCCGCACCGGCTGGATCGCCCGCCCGAAACGTCATACGGGGATACGTGGTAATCCAGCGGATGGAACCATCAGCCGCACGAACCGCCGCGATGGCACCGGCATTCGTATTGTAATAAATCACACCATGATCCAGCGTCACCAGGTGATGCGTCAACTCGGGCCATTGTCCCTGGCCAGGTGTTTCCGCAGAACAAATCAACACACGCCAGTTCCGCTGCCCAGTATCTAACGCAAAGCAGGCCAGGTAAGCATGTGAGCGAACCTGGTCACTTCGGCGCATCCCCACATAAAGTTGATTTCCATCAATGACTGGAGCTCCTTCAAAGGCCCATTGCGGGCCGTCAGGACGAAGTGGAAATCCTGGCAATAACTTACCCTCCGCATTCAGATCCAATCCCACCAGGTAACCTTCTGGCCGGACCAGGGGATCCTCGCGATTGCTGCCCATCGAAACCGCTGAACCCACTTTGGCAAACAACCGGTTGCGATTAATGGTCAACGTTCCACGAATGACACCATAGTGCTTGTCGCGCGGATGAAGTTGATCTGCAGCAATACCACAGTCAAAAATCGTACCGGTTTCATCCGTGGGGTTCCAAGCTGGCCCACCATCTCGCAAGCGAAAGGCCCGTACGCCTGACTGTTCATTCACATAAACGACCTCTCGGTGGATGACTGGAAAGCAATTCAATACCCTGTGCATGTCTTCCGCAATCCGAGGCCGCACAAGACTCATTAACTCCTGCTCCGCAGACCAATGCTGAAGTGACTGAGACCAGACTGGCAAATGCCGAATGTCAATCGGTTGGCGATGCGTTGCTGAACGGGCTGGCGTACCGGCAAAGGTCGGCCAGCCTGCTACCGCAGATGGCCGCTCCCAGTCGACGCTGCGCTTTAGCAGCTGTTCCAGTATGGCTACGTAAGAACCTGACTGGGCAGCCAGTCTCCCCTGGCTCTCGGGATAAAGACGACGCAAACACTCCAGTTCCTGCCGAGCACGTTGATGGTGACGTTCAAGAACTGAGACCAGTACCAGCCGGGCCAGAATCGCCGGGCGATCTAAATCACTGTCCGGGTAAGACAACCAGGACGGCCCTGTCGGGTCTGTTCTGAGCCGCGACACTGTCGATTGCCATGCTGCTTCATTTTTCACGTACCGCAACGGCAACCACAAGGGGCGACCCCGCGCTGCCCCCTGGTGGGCATCCCTGGGCCAACTGCGAAAGGCAGCAAAGATTTGTTCCCATGCTTGCCGGGCACCCGCATAATCGCCCTCTTCCAGGCGGTACTCACCGAGTAACAACAGGGCGTCGTCTCCATAACTGCTGGCAAATAGCTCGTCAACTATTCTCTCTAACAACCGTCGGTCATGCTTAGCACGTGCCTCGGTATACCAGCGTCGAGCCAGTGGATCCACTTGACGACGATACTGCACTAAAGCTTCCGGTGCCCGCTGTTTCAGAGCCGCAAACCAGCCCTGGGCATACTGTTGAACCGTCAGGTAATGTCGACCCGCTCCTCCAGCAGTTTCCGCCTTCACCGCAATCAGCTTGGAACCCTCATTACGGACAATCCTTCGCAACGCCTCGATGGCCTCTTCCCACTGCGCGTCAGCCAGCAAACGTGAAGCCTGCCGAATCAGGGTCAGTGAGGTATTGCTCAGCAGATTCAACTGAACATCCGGAGACGACTGCCCTGGGGCTGCCACATTCAGATTCTGCCCATAAGAGTAATCCGCCAGCAAGGCGACACTGAGCAGCAAGAACCAGGCAACTGCCCGGGGTTTGCCCCCCCTGGGCTGCCTACTGCCCTGGCTAAAACATGTTACAAGTCGCATGTCGGTTGATCCTCTCAAGGACGCTGTACACGCTTAGTATAGGTTCTGGCGATCCTCGAGAAAAGAAAGATCGCTCCTCCCCAACACAGAAGGATCCGTTAAGTTGCAACGAACATTCGGCCTGGGAAAAAGAATCGGGGGCTAAGATCACTTCTACCCTCTGCGAAGCCGCAAACCGTACACCCACTCACCGCGAATAGCCTTCGATTAACCGGCCTAGCAGAAAAGCGGAAACCCCAAATACCAGCATGATCACCATCTCGCTCAGATGGAATTCCCGGCCCAGACCGTTACTCAATTCCAGGAACATGGCGAGTGGCAAGACCGTCAAACCAACCAGTTGCAACAGTCGACCAAGGCCCTGCATCGAACCGGTTTTCCTTTCTGCCAGCAGGACTCGAGGTGGCAAGGAACCTCATCCACCGGCAATCCATCCGGGATTACGGATGCAAGAGAGTTTGATGATCCACTGAATTGTCTGCAACTGACAACGGCTCGACAGTCACCATCAACGGGGAAGCACTTGGATCGATAACCGCCGCCTCGACAACCGCTTCTCCAGCAGCTGCCAGCAACTGCTCGGCACGTGCCTTGCGGACTTGCCAGCCAAAATAGTAACTCAAGCCGCCGAAAATCAAGAATGGCATGCTCATCATGAAAACGATGCTCCAAAAATAGCCCCGCACCAACCCTTCCTGGCTCTGACCGTTCTCCGCAATCGCCTGTTTGCAGGTGGGACAAGCCAGGGCTGGCTGCGCGACGATCAGCGACACGATGCCGGCCACCAGCAAAATAGCCAGCACGCGACAAGCCATCGTGAAACCATTGGTCATCTTGGTATCGATCTTCAACATCATTTCCCTCAACACACCTTTGTGCTTTTCAGCCGCCTCATCCACGCGGTGGAAAGACCTGGTACAGCAGGCAATATACCAAAACTCCAGTAATTGATACATAGAGCCAAATCGGGAACGTCCAACGAGCCAGTCGACGATGACGTGACCGCTCGTCCCGGTAACCCAAGTAAATTGTCCAGAGCGCAAGAAACGGCACGGTAGCCGCCAGTAAAATATGGGAAAGCAAGATCCCGTAATAGGAATATCGGATCGCCTTCGCTGGGTAATCCGGGAATTTTGTACTCGCCCCTGACTTCACTCCAATGTGATAGTACAGGTAGCAAGCCAGGAAGATGACCGAAACAGCAAAACAAGCAACCATCGTACGACGATGCGCCTGCTCATGTCCCCGTTTGATCAAGATATATCCAACAACCAGCAAAACAGTTGCCAAGGCATTGAGCGATGCATTCACGTGGGGAAAAATCGATTCACTAGCTAACAACATGGCTGGCCGTGGAGCTGATCATCTAGGGGATAGCAGGGGTTGCTGGCGACTGACCGTCGGTCTGTACGGGATCTTCTGTACCATCCTGCAGTTTCTGTAAGGATTTCCGCAATTCTTGTTTTTTCTCAATATACTCGCCTGGTTCCTCGGTCTCGGCGACCAGGCTTTTAATCTGTCGGCGCATTTCCAGCCAGTCTTCTGGCTCATCCCAATGGTAAGCACCACGTACGTTGCCCCATTTATCAACCACCGCGAACCGTTCCGAATGTGTTTTCGCTGCCAGCGGAAACTGAAATTTCTCGCCAGCGATTCGACGAATGTAATCCAGGTTACCGGTTAGAAAGAACCACCGCTGGTCATCATCGGTAAACTGCTTGGCATAGCGCTGCAAGACATCGGGCGAGTCACTGTCAGGATCACAAGTAATCCCCACAAAGGTGACACCTTCCTGGGAAAAATCGGCATGCAACAGTTTGACATGTTCATTCTGTTTTCGGCAAACGGTGGGGCAAGAAGCGAAAAAGAAACTCGCGA
>JAYGDG010000487.1:0-5190 GCA_046583015.1 Pirellulaceae bacterium
ATCAAGAAAACCCTCACCACGCCAACGCCCGAATTGGCCGCGGCCCAGGCAAAGTGGGAAGCCACGGTCATTCGTGAGCAAATCGCCCTCACCCCCTGGTCGATGACTGGTCCCTTCCAGGAAAAGAGCTTTCAAGAGGCTTACGATAAGCCATTTCCACCAGAACAAAAGCAGGTGGATTTGGCAACCAGTTACGAATGGGGTGAGAGCACGCTCTCCTGGATCAGACCCCAGCGACTGGTCGACGGCAGGCCCTTGCGACTGGGCAGCCAACCGAATGCAGCCAGGTATTTTTTCCGTACCATTACCTCGCTAACAACCAGGAAGCTGGCCGTTTCCCTCGGCAGTGATGACTCCATCAAGGTCTGGCTCAATGGCAAGCTCCAGTTCGAAAACAAGATTCAGCGTGGCATTGACCAGGAACGTGACGAAGTTGAATTAACCCTGGCAGCCGGTGAGAACCAGCTACTGATTAAGATCGTTAATGGCGTTGGGGAATCAGGATTTTATTTCAATACTCAACAGCAGTCCTTGCCGGCCAGCCTGTTCACGGCCCTGAAAGTCCCGCTCAATGAACGTAACGCTGACCAGAAAAAAATAATTACGGATTATTATTTTAGCGTCGCGCCCGAACTACAGGCGGCCCGCGATCAGCTGGCTACGGTCCGGCAAGAGCATTACCAGCAATGGACCAAGGCTGATTTCGATGACTCTAAGTGGATCAGCGGTCAAAACGGAGCTGGCTTCGAAAACCAGGCCGGCTTCCAGGATCTAATTAGCGAATCATTCGATTTCAAAGAGCAGTTGCATGCAAAAAACACCTCACTCTACCTCCGTTTCCCCTTCGAGATTAGTGACCTGCAGCAAGTTGCCTCGGGCGATCTGAACCTGCGCATGAAATATGATGACGGTTTTGTTGCCTATCTCAACGGCCACCGGGTCGCTGCGGCCAATGCACCAGAGCGACTCCAGTGGAACTCTCGCGCCACGGCTGGCCATGACGATCCCGCAGCGATGCAATTCGAAGCCTTCAATATCTCAAATCACCGGGACAAACTGGTCCAGGGAAAGAATATCCTGGCAATTCATGCCATGAACATATCCGCCGAAAGCACCGACATGTTGCTCGTCGTTGAAATCGAGACCAATGATTTCAATTTCGAGAAAGCAATTGGTGAGCTGGTTGACCTGGATGCCTTCTATCAATTCTGGGCCGTGGAAGGATTGCTCGGCTTCTGGGACGGGTACTCCGGAAACCGTAACAACTTCTTCATTTACTTGAACCCGGAGACCGACAAGTTTCACTTTTTACCCTGGGGTGCAGATGCTCTCTTCGAGAAGTTCAGCAAGTTGCGCGTCGATCGCCGGGCGCCGGTCTCGGTGAAAACCATGGGGCGGATTGCCCATCGACTCTACCAGCTGCCCAGCGCCCGTGCCCGCTATGCCAGGACCATGCAAGAACTGCTCGACAAGCACTGGGACGAAGAAGCGCTGATGGCGGAAGTGAACCGGGCGCAGGCCATGATCGAACCACACTTGACTCCCGCCCAAAAGCGAGCCTTGCCGCGGGGAGAAATTCGCCGCTTTATCCCGTCCCGCCGAGCCGATGTTCTCAAAGAAATTAGTGGCGAGATGCCCCTCTGGGCCAGCGCGCCGGGCCCGCCACCGGTGATCGGAGCACCCAGGAACAATAACAACAGGAACAACCTCTGGGCAGCTGCCAGGAAAGGAGACATCAGACTCCTCGGACAACATCTTGCCAGGCAAGATGTCAATGCCCGGGATGACAATGGAGGTACCGCCTTAGACAACGCAGCCCTGGCAGGAAAACAGGAAGCCGTTGCCTTCCTGCTCAAGAAAGGGGCCAATGTCAATTCCAAGAACAAAGATGGTAACACGGCCTTGCACGCCGCCGCTTTCGTCGGTCGGCTGGAAATTACTCAACTGCTCGTGGAACATGGAGCCGATATCAACATCAAGAATCGACAGGGAGAAACTGCTCTCAACAGCGCCGCGGCCCCCTGGAGCGAAGAGATCGAAGGAATCATGGGATTCGTCACTTCGACACTACAAATCAAACTTGACCTGAAACGCGTGCAGGCCGATCGACCTAAGGTGGCCACCTTCCTCCGCAGCAGCGGTGGCAAACTAGGCGCTGATGTGGCTCAGCAGCCCCAGCAAGATATCTGGGGTGCAGCACTCCGCGGAGATCTCGAACTGCTCAAGAAACAATTGGCGCAGGGGACCAATGTCAACGTGCGGGCCGCGGACGGCGCCACCCCACTGGTCAGTGCAGCCGTGGCAGGACAACTGGAAATCGCCCAGTTGCTGATCGAAAAAGGGGCCAACATCAATACCAGGACCAACAACGGAGATTCTCCCCTGCATGCGGCTGCTTTTGCAGGAGAACTGCAAGTCGTCCAACTGCTCGCCAAGGAAAGTGCGAAACTCAATCAGCTCAACAACGGCGGACAAACCCCCTTGGACAACGCCTCGGGGCCCTGGAACGAGGAGCTGGAAGGAATCGTCTCCTTTCTGGAGACGGCCCTTGGGATCAAGTTCGATCGAGCAAAGATGAAAGCCGGCAGGCCCAAGGTCGCCGAATTCCTGGCCAAAAACGGGGGCAAGTTGAGCCAGGACCTGCCCAAACCACCCCAGGGTGATGTCTGGAACGCCGCCAAGTCAGGAGACATCGCGGCCCTCAAGCAACAACTCGCCAACGGCACCGATCTGAATGACCTGGATGCCAGGATAGGACTTACTCCACTCGCTTGGGCCAGCATGAACGGGCAGTTGGAAGCGGCCAAACTCATCATCAGCAAGGGGGGTAACGTTAACGCTCAAAACAAGGACGGTAGTGCCGCCCTGCACGGGGCTGCTTTTCTTGGACAGGTCAAGATTGTTGAACTGCTGCTCAAGAACGATGCAGACGTCAATCCCAAGAACACCAAGGGGGAAACTCCCCTGGACACCGTCGCGCAAGACTGGAATGCCCAAACTCAGGGGATCGTCCAGTTCGTGGGGACGATCCTGCAGATCAAGGTTGACGTCGAACGGGTCAAGGCAGGCAGGCCGCAGATTGCCGAACTGCTGCGCAAGCAGGGTGGCAAAACGGCCGCGGAATTGAAGTAAGACTCCGGCTACTTCTGCAAGTAGAGCCAAACAAAGCCAGTGCTCTGCTCGGTGACAAACTGCGACCGCTGACGATACAACTCCGTGTAACGCTTACCGGCCTCGGCTTGCTGCTGCTTGTCGAGTGTCTTGTCCCGCAACTTGGCCAGGGCCTCGTTCAACTCCTTTTGCCAGGAGGCCATAGCCTCCTTACTCTTAGCTTCACCGAGTCCCTTGGCTGGGGCCAAAAGCCTTACACTGTCCCCCACGAGAATATCTAACTTGCCATCGGCATTGACATCATCGACCCAGATCCGAGTCGATCTTGTCGGACCAACGAGGTCTTTCTCGTGTACAAAAGAACCTCTTCCGACAGGTTTTGGCACGTCAATGAGTGTTACGAATTTCTTTAGCAGTGGTCGCTTTTGACCTTTCGGGCTATGGTTCTCGGCCCATTGCACACCCCCCTGGCTGGAACCGCTAAGCAAATCCAGGTCTCCGTCACCATCCCAGTCAACCACGAATGGATCACTGTGCACCCCGACAATCTTGATGGCCTTGTTTTGTTCGTTCTTAAGCAACTCGGCCTGCGGCTGAAACTTTCCCTTTCCCTCACCCTTGAAGAGATAAAAGCTGCCGGCAAAATTGCCTACGATCAAATCCAGATCTCCATCAGCATCCCAGTCCACGGCGATGGGACGGGTACAGATCGTCTCGGTCAGGTAGTTCGACTGGGTGACCAGGGAACCGAGTACTTTCCAGGTTGCCTTGTCAACAGTGCCGTTGGCAGGCAGTTTATTGAGGCCCTGGAATCGCTCCACCTCTGTTTTCGTCTTGGGACCGAAATCTCCGTCCGTCAGGAGATTGGGAGAGGGTTTCAGACGAGCATTGAGAGTTCGCTGTAAGTCGGCGACCAGTTGTCCATTGTCGCCAGCTTTGAGCGTTTTAAGAGCCGGTTGTCCGCTCCGTTTAATTGAAATAATCAGCGGCTCCTTGTCGGTTCCCAGCAGCGTCGTAGCTGCCTGAAAACGACCGCCTGATTGCCCCCAGAGAACTTGAAAGAGACCCGCCATGCCACCCTTGGAACGGGAATAGGAGCCAGAGAGAATATCGCTGTAACCATCGCCATTAAGGTCCACAAACTGTGGAGTCGAACTGGTGCATCACCAGACACCCGGTACCGTGGCAACTTTACCTTCGGCCTTCAGCCATTGGGCCGCGGCCAGCTTGTTCTGGCCCAGGTTCTTGTAGACCCGGATCTTGCCACCATTGAACTGCCCGACGAGCAAATCCTTCTTTCCATCTCCATCAATGTCAGCCCAACAGGGCGCAGCGTAGCCAGGACTTTCGACACGAACTGCCTGCCCTCCACCATCCAGACGGACCGGTTTAGCAAACTCCGCAGCGCCTGCCACCGCGGTACCAGCGATCACCAAGGCAGATAGGATCAGTCGTCTCATCGTTAAGTCACCTCCGTCCAGGATACTTAAAAGGGGCCTCGTCTACTCCTGAAGTATAGGTCCAGTGGGTGCTGTGGGTCAAACCGGCAAATTCCACCGCTCCGGCAGCAGCAGTCCCCAGCCAACTCAACTCTCCAGGGATTTCCCTGCACGAAAGCAGGCTCCCGGAAACCTGAAGCAAAAACCAGCTAAGCTCAACGGCCGGTTGGTGAGGAGGATAGCAGTGTTCAGATCAATAATTGACTGCCTGCTACTACTTATTCAGAGAGCCCAGTAGAATCAAAATACAAACAACCAGAAACACTATGCCCACTTGTATAGCTGTCACGGCGATTAGCATTGTTTTTCTCTGTCTACAACGTGAAGTCCATCAACACGGTTGTATCGGGAAAGTCCACGGGTCCGTCCCTGTCGACGAATATCCCACTGCTGGCATATTGTGAAGGTTGCCCAAACGTTCTGCAAGTCTCACGGCGAAAATTTTCCGTGGTCGGTTACAACGCCAGAACAGGATTTACCGGTCGCTAAGCTGCCAGACGCATCTGGTTTTCATCATCGTCGAAATTGACCAGTTCACGAATCGCGTAATGCTGCTTCTGCTGGTTGCCGTAGTAAATCC